>DATNMV010000052.1:0-4558 GCA_035602175.1 Allostellaceae bacterium | reverse complement strand
ACGCCGTCGAGCGCGCCGGGCTTGCGCCCCGAGGCCGCGGCCTTGGCGCGGCGCTCCTGCGCCTTTTGCTCCTCCCAGGCCAGGCTTTGCGCCGCGGCGCCCGCGATCACGGCACCGCCGAACACATGCGGGTGGCGCTTCACCATTTTGTCGGAGACCGCCTCAACGACATCGGCGAAGGCGAATGAACCCGCTTCCTCGGCGATGCGGGCGTGGAACACCACCTGAAGGAGGAGATCGCCCAGCTCGTCGCGCAGCGCCGGCGCGTCGCCGCGCTCGGCCGCCTCGGCGACCTCGTAGGCCTCCTCGATGGCATAAGGCGCGATCGAGGCGAAGCTCTGCTCACGGTCCCACGGACAGCCGGTTTCAGGGTCGCGCAGCCGCGCCATGATGCCGAGCAGGCGAGCGATGTTCGCGTCATTGTCATTCATGCGTTTGCTCCCTCAAAACCGATATATCGCATAATGTATATTATGAGAAATAATAGATCTATCAGCCAGGCCAATGGCTTTGTCTACGGTCCTCATACTCTACGATACCTCCAAAACCAGTCCGTCATAAGCCGGCTCGACGCCTGCGGGCAGCTCGCGGCGAAGCGATTCGTAGTCCAGCGACTCGTCCATATGGGTCAGCACCGCGCGCTGCGGCCTGACCCGCGCGATCCATCCCAGGGTCTTTTCCAGGTGGCTGTGGGTTACATGCGGCTGGCGGCGGATGCAATCGACCGCCCAGACTTCGACCCCCTCAAGCGCCGCAAACGCGGCCTCGTCGAGCTCGATCACGTCGGTCGAATAGGCAAAACGGCCGAAGCGGAAACCGGTGGTTTCCGAGAAACCGTGGTTCTGCGCAAAGGGCGTGATGCCGATCCCGGCAGCGTCAAAGGGTCCGGAAATCGCCACCGGCTTCAGGAGCGGCTTGTAATAGACCGTCCCGAGCCCGGCTTTGGCGGGCGCGAACACATAGCCGAATCGGCGTTCGATGTCGTCGAGCGTCCGGCGCGTGGCGTAAACCGGGATTTCGGCCTGCATCAGCCGGTTGACCGAGCGCAAATCGTCGATGCCGTGGAGGTGATCGGCATGGGCGTGGGTGAACAGCACGGCATCGAGCCGTTTCAAGCGCGCCTCCAGCAGCTGATCGCGCATGTCCGGCGAGGTGTCGACCAGGATGGTCTTGCCCCTCTCCTCCACCAGGATGGAGGCGCGGCGGCGCCGGTTTTTGGGATTGGCTGGATCGCAGGCGCCCCAATCGCCGCCGATCAGCGGCACGCCCCAGGACGGCCCGCAGCCGAGGATGGTGACCTTCATGACGGAATGGCGGGCGGCCTCGCCTTGGCGAACAGGCGGAAGAAATTCGCGCTGGTCCGCTTGGCCAGTTCCTGCGGCGACACGCCTTTCAACCCGGCGACGCATTCGGCGGTGTGGACCAGAAAGGCCGGCTCGTTGGTCTTGCCGCGCAACGGCATCGGCGCGAGATAGGGCGCATCGGTTTCGACCAGCAGCCGGTCCAAGGGAATGTCGCGGGCGATAGCGCGGAGATCGTCGGCGTTCTTGAAGGTGATGATGCCGGACAGCGAGATATGGAATCCGAGTTCGAGCGCCCGCTCCGCCAGTTGGCGCCCCGTGGAAAAGCAATGGATGACGCCGGCCGGCGGCTTTTCTTCTTCCAGAACGGACACTGTCTCGGCGTCGGCGTTGCGGCTGTGGACGATGAGCGGCAAGCCGGAAACGCGCGCCGCCCGCGCATGGCTGCGGAACGCGGCCTCCTGGTCTTCGCGCGGGCTGTGGTTGTAGTGGAAGTCGAACCCGGTTTCGCCGATGCCGATCACCTTGGGGTGGCCGGTCAGGCGGGATATCTCGTCGGCGCTTGCCCCCTTCTCCGCCGCCGCTTCATGCGGATGGGTTCCGACCGAGCACCAGATATCGGGATCGGTTTCGGCTATCGCGCGCACCTGCGGAAATTCGGCGAGCTTGGTGCAGATCGTGACCAGGGTCGCGACGCCGGCGCGGCGCGCGCGGGCGACGATATCTTTGCGCTCTCCCTCCGGCGCGTAATCGAGATGGCAATGGCTGTCGACCAGATACAATTCTTCCGTCCGATGTCGCGGCCCTTCGGCGGACCGGGGATGACCGCCTAGCATTGCAGCAGGCCGCGCCCTTTGTCGACCGGTGGATTTGGCTTTAACCGGATGCCGGCGGCGAAGGGTGGGAACGCCGCATCCCAATGTAGTAACCGAGGAAGCCGATGACGGCGAGCACGCCGATTCCGGCCGCGATCATGATGGCGGTGCCGTAGGATCCGCTCACTTCATCCTTCACGCCCAGCTTGGCGAATTTATCGGCGATATCGGACTCGGCCTGCGTGGCCGCCGCCATATCGGCGTCGCCGCCGGCCTTGTCGCCTTTCAGGTGCTTGGCCAGGCCGCGGCCGTAGAGCGAATAGACCAGTCCCGGGTCGGCGCTCAACGCCGCGTCGTAATCGGCAATCGCCGCGTCGGCGTTCTTCATCTTGAGATTGACGAAGCCGCGGCTGTCGAGCGTGGGCCCGTCGCCGGGCCGGAGCCGCAGTGATTCCGTGCAATCGGCCAGCGCCGGTTGCAGCTGGCCGATGACGGCCTGGTACCAGCAGCGGCTGTTCAAGGCCGACGCATCGGTCGGGTCGAGCTTGATGGCCTGATCGAAATCCGCGATGGCCTTGTCGTATTGCTCCTTGTCGGCATAGGCGCGGCCGCGCCCGTAATAGGCGTCCGCATCGTCCGATTTCAGCGCAATGGCCTGGCTGTAATCCTGAATGGCGTGGTCGTCGTCGTTCTGCTTGAAATAGACCAGGCCGCGGTTGCTGAACGCCAGGGCATAATCCGGCCGCAGCTTGATCGCCTGGTCGAGATCCGTGATGGCCTTGTCGTATTGGCCGATGATGCGGTATTCGTCGCCGCGGTTGTTGAAGGCGGTGGCGTAGTCGGGCTTGAGCTGGAGGGCCTGGTTGTAGTCGGCGATCGCCAGATCGTGCTGGCCCTTGCTCGAATAGGCGTTGCCCCGGTTGTTGAAGGCGACGGCGTCATCCGGCTTTAGCTGGATGGCCATATTGAGATCCTTGATGGACTGGTCGTAATCGCCCCGGTCATACGCGACGACGCCGCGTTCGCTGAACGCGCTGGCGTAATCAGATTTGAGGCGGATCGCCTGGTCGCAATCCTGCATCGCGTGTTCGTTGTCGCCCTTGTTGTGATAGGCGATGCAGCGGTTGGTGAATGCGATGGCGAGATTGGTCGTCGTCTCCTGGCCCGACTGGATCAAGGCGGTGCAGCCGCCGATCGAAAGATCGGGATCGTCGTCCACGCAATGCTTCCAGTTCTCGTCGCGGTCCTGCGCCCGGGCGGGCGCGGCAAGCGCGAGGCAGGCAAGTATCGCCAAGATCCAAACTGACCGGTGCATTCCCCCTCCTCCCCTTTTTTTATTCGCGTCGTGCTTTGTTCGCGTCGCGCGGCGCCGGCTATTCGTAATCCTCCACCGACGGCGTGTCGATTCGTTCGCAATTCAGGCGGCCCTGCAACAGGCAATCCTCGAGCTTCGAGGTCGCGGCCAGGCCTTCCATCACATAGAGGCCGATGACACCCAGCAGCAGCGCCGCGGCCAGCCCGGCGAGGCTGGCGGTGAAGCGCCGCTCGTCCTCGCGGCGTTCCCGTTCGCGCTGGGCGCGCTCGCTTAATGGAAAACTAACCTTGTCGATCGCCATGCCCGATCATCATGCCATGTTTTACGGCCCGCGGCGAGTGCGCGCTGGCGGCCTCAATGCCGCATCTGGTCTGCGGTATTGAGGTCCTCGTTGGCGTTGTCGAGCTGGCCCAGCTTCTGATAGGCCACGCCGCGATTGCGGTAGCATTCACCGCAATCGGCCTTGATGGCGATGGCGGCGGTGTAATCGGCCACCGCATGATCGTAATCGTTCTTGCTGTAATAGGCGTTGCCGCGGTTGAAATAGCCGTCGAACTCACCCGGGTCGAGGCGTATGGCGTCGCTGAAATCGACGATGGCATTGTCGAGCTGCCACTTCCGGTCATAGGCCAGGCCGCGATCGTTGTGGCAACGGCTGCAATCGGGCTGAAGCTGGAGAGCGGCGCTGTAATCGGCTATAGCTTGGTCCAAGCGGCCCTCCTGGTAATACGCCGCGCCGCGCCCGTCATAGGCGACCGACTGGTTGAAGGGTTTTAAATTCTGGGTAGCGAGCGCGCTGGTGTAAAGCCGGATGGCCTCGCCGAAATCCCGCGCCCGGGCGGCGGAGATCGCGGCGTCGATGTCGGTGAGCGCGTCGCCGCGCGCGGCGTTGGCACAGAGCACGAGGATCAGCACGGCCAGCGCGCGTTTCATGTCGCCGTCCCGCCCGCCGCAACCGCTTCGACATAACGCGGAAAGATGCCGGCGGGCTTGGGCAAAACCGCGCCCGGAGCCAGCGCCGTCGCGAGCGCGGCGAAATCGCGCTGGTCCGGCGGGAGCGAGAGCTGGTCCAGAAGCTTCGCCGCCGCTTCCGGCACGAAAGGCTGCGCCAGGATGGCGAGGTGCCG
>DATNMV010000051.1:0-7177 GCA_035602175.1 Allostellaceae bacterium | reverse complement strand
CGTCGGTGACGCGCATCAGCAACGCGTCCAGCCTGCCGCCATGATATCCCGCAGTCAGGCCGACCGCGGTTCCCAGCACCGCGCTCGCCAGCGCCGCGGTCAGCCCCACCGCCAGCGACACCCTTCCGCCTTCCAAGAGCCGCAGCAGCAGGTCGCGGCCGAGCTCGTCGGTGCCGAGCGGGTGGAGCAGCGAGGGCGACGCCAGGCGCTGGCGCAGATCGACCAAGCCGGGATCGGCCCCCAGCGCCGCCGCGATCAGGGGTGCTGCCAGCACGGCGAATGCCAGCGCCAGCAGCAGGCCGCCGGCCAGCATCACCCGCCTTTCAGCCAGCGCGCGCGCCATCATCGGTAAACGATCCGCGGGTCGGTCACGGCATAGGCGATATCCGCCGCGAGATTGGCCAGCAGCGTCATCAGCGTGGCGAAGAGCAGCCCGGCCAGCGCCAGGTTGAAATCGTTGCCCAGCACGGAATCGTAGATCAGCTTTCCCATGCCGGGATAAGCGAACATGGTCTCGGTGATGAGCGCGCCCGAGAACAGCGACCCGAAGCTGAGCGCCACCACCGTGATGACCGGGATGAGCGCGTTGCGCAGCGCGTGAAGGACCAGAATCCGCGTCTCGCCGGCGCCCTTGGCGCGGGCGGTGCGGATATAGTCCTGGCCGAGCGTTTCGATCATCGAGGCGCGCATGTAGCGCAGATGCGGGCCGAAATTGACCAGGGTCAGGGTCAGGACGGGCAACATCAAATGCCGGGCGCGGTCGAGCGCGCCGCCGTCGCCGATGGTGGATATCCCGCCCGCCGGCAGCCAGCCGAGAGTGACGGCGAAAACCAGAATCAGCATCAAGGCGAGCCAGAAGGAAGGCACGGAAATCGCGGCGAAGCTCAGGAGATTGGCGGCGTTGTCGAAGCCCGAGCCGGGACGGCGCGCGGCGAAAACGCCGAGCGGCCAGGCGATAGCGAGCGTCAGCGCGAAGCTCAGCCCCATCAGCAGCGCGGTGTTGCCGAGCCGCGGCAGCAGCACCTGCAGCGCCGGCCGCACGTAAAGCCGGGAATAGCCGAAATCGCCGGAAAGCGCCGCCTTGAGCCACGCCCAATAGCGCTCGGCCAAGGGCCGGTCGAGGCCGTAGAGCGCCTTGAGGCGCGCCGCATCGGCCGCGGTCAGATGCGGATCGGCGGAGATCATCAGGTCGATCGGATCGCCCGGCATCAACCCGATCAGCGCATAGATGACGAAGGACATGATCGCCAGCACCAGCACGATCTCGACCGCGCGGCGGGCGAGGAACCGGCTCATCGCGCGCTCGCCTGGTCGCCGCGCCCCACCGCGCGCCAATTCTCCACCCACAGCGTCGAGGGGAATTGGTGGCCGGTCGGTGTCAGGCCCTGCAGCCATTTCGGCAGGATGAAGGCGTCGGCGCGGAAGTAGAGCGGCAGCGCCGGCAGCTCCCCGGCATAAAGCGCCTGGAGCTGCTGCCACAGGGCGGCGCGTTTGGACCGGTCGAGTTCGATCTCGATCGCGTCCATGAGCCGATCGGCCTCCGGGTTCTTGAAGCCGGTATGGTTCTGCCCGCTGTAATTATTGGCCGCCGCGGGGATTTCGGTCGAATAAAGCTCGGCGCGCGGCAGATCTTCCGGCGCGCTGGTCCAGGCGAACATGGCCATGGTGAATTGACGCTTAGTTATCGTTTCGCCAAACAGCACGCGCGCCGGCTGGTTCTTGAGATGAATGTCGATGCCGATCTGGCGCCACTGGCTTTGCAGCACCTCTTCCACCAATTCACGCGTGCGGTTGCCCGAGGTGGTGGCGAGCTCGAAGCTCAGCTTTCGGCCTTCGGCGTTGCGCCGGATCTCGCCGCCCTGGGCGTGCCAGCCCGCCGCTTCCAGCAGGGCCTTGGCCTTGTCCGGGTCGTAGGGGTAGCGCGGCACGTCCTTGGCATACATCCAGTCGAGCGGCGGCACGAAGCTGTCGGCCACCGGATCGCGGCCGGCGAAAATCTGGTCGCTGATGGCCTGGCGGTCGATGGCGTAAAGCAGCGCCTGGCGCACGCGCCGGTCGGCGAGATCAGGATTGTCGAGGTTGAGATCGATATGTTCGTAGCTGAGCCCCGGCTTGTAGATCACCGTGAACGCGCCGCCATGGCGTTTCTCGAAGGCCAGCGCCTCGTCAAGCGGCAGGCCCAGCTCACCCGCCACCATGTCGAGCCCGCCCGCCAGGAGATTGGCTTCGAGCGCCGCCGTGTTCTCGACCGACCACACCACGATGCGGCTGAAAAAGGGCGGCGCGCCCCACCAGCTCGGGTTGCGCTCGAACACGATGTGCGAGCCGGGCGCGACCTCGGTGATGCGATAGGGGCCGTCATAGAGCCCGGGATTGGTCGGATCGGTATCGAACAGCGTGCGGAAGCGGTATTGGGTGGGATCGGAAAAGGCCGCGCGTTCGAGATGCGCCGGCAGGATGTCGAGGTCGCTCAAATCGGCGTACTCGTAGGTGAGCCGGTCGATATCGAGGGTGAAGGTCTTGGCGTCCTTGGCCTCGACCTTGAGGATGCGGCGGTAAAGCTCGGCCTCGGCCACGCCGCTTTGCGGATTGCGTCCGACCTGCCAGGTGAAGATCACGTCCTCGGAGGTGACCGGCACGCCGTCGCCCCAGCGCGCATTCTGCCGGATGGTGTAGGTCAGCCGCACGCCGTGCTTGCCGCCGGGCAGGTCGATTTTCTCGGCCAGGCCGTTCTCGAAGCTCGGTAGGGTTTCGCACAGCAGGCAGATCAGCTTCCAATCCGCGTCATAAGTTGTCAGCGGCCGGCGCACCATGGCGAGGACGTAGGTCTTCGCCACCATGGTGTCGATCAGCGGATTGAGCGTGGCGGGAAACTGGCTGACGCCGATCGACAACTCGTCGGCGCGTTCGGCCGCCCGGGCGGGCAACGCGGCCGCCGGGAAAAGCAGACAAAGGATGACGACCAGGGCTCGCCGCATTCTGCGCGGCAAGCATATCAGAGAAGCGGGGCCGGGCTAAGCGCGCTTGGTCTTGAAGACGTCGGCCAGGCGGCGCGGCAGCTGCTTGAACAGCGTTTGTCCGTAAACCGCGTCGCACAGCCTCAAGCCGCCGCGCGCAGCGAGGAACTCCTCGATCTGCTCGTCGAGCGACAGAGTCTTGATCTTGCCGCGGCCGCGCCGCGGCGATTCGGATGTGAATTGATCGGGCATGACAGGTCTCCCCCAGACGGTGTCCAACCGGGAAAGGCTAGGGCCCCAATCCTTGCTTATTCGTTAATTTTCCTAAAACCCCGTCTTTTGCCCCAAACCGCTCAGGCGGCGCGGAATTTGGGCATGACTTGCTCGCTGAACCGCCGCACCGAAGCTTCGGCGTCGGCGTAGGAGACGGTGTTGAAATTGACCTGGAGCGAGGCGCTTTCGAAGCCGCCGACGCGGTCGTTGTAGGCGGCGATCTGGGCGGCGATCTCGTCGGGCGTGCCGATCCAGGCGGCGCCGCTCTTGATCTGGCTCTCGATGGTTTCCTTGCCCAGGATCTCGGCGATCTTGTCGTAGCCGGGATAGTCCTTGGAGCTCATCGTGCCCCAATCGGACGTCGCCGAGGCGATCGCCTGGAGATAGCGGTTCAAGGGATCGCGCGCGACGGCGTAAGCTTGTTCGCGCGTTTCGGCGCAAAACATGTGGAACGCCAGCATAACGCGCCCCCGGCCGGGATGCCCGGCCTGTGTCCAGGCCTCGCGGTAAAGCCCGAGCAGCTCCTTCATCGCTCCGCCGGCCATCGGTATGCCCATGATCGAATGGCCGGCCTTGCCGGCGTTGATGAAGCTCTCGGGCGTGGCGATGGCGGCGACCCAGAAGGGCGGGCGCGGCTTCTGCGTCGGCCGCGGCAGTGAGGTCACGTTCTTGAAGCTGTGGAACTTGCCCTCGTGGCTGGCATTGTCGTTTTCCAGCAACAGGCGCACCTGTTCCAGGCCCTCGGTGAAGCGGTCGCGGCTCTCGTTGACGCTGACTTTGAAATTGGCGAATTCATAGGGCAGGAAGGCGCGCGCGAATCCCACGTCGAGCCGGCCGCCCGAAATCGCGTCGAGCATGCCGATCTCGCCGGCGAGCTTGAGCGGGTTGTTGAAGACCGGCAGCACCGCGCCAGTGACCAGCCGCGCCTTCTTGGTGCGCTGCGCCGCCGCCGCCAGGAACACCACCGGATTGGGCGTGTAGCCGCCATAGGCGCGGAAATAATGCTCGACGGTGCGGACGTGGCCCCAGCCGTAGCGGTCGCAGAACTCGACCAGCCGCAGGCATTCGTCGAAATACTGCGCGCCGGATTTCTGTTCCGGCCCGACGCAGGGAAAGAACTGCATGCCGAATTCCATGACCGCCTCCCGTGAAATCCCCTGGGGCGCGCCGGCTTGATCGCCCGTCAATTAGATTGAACACTGATGATCAGCATACTGTCAAGTTTGCCGCGGGATCCTCTTTCATGCTATGGAATCGGGTCATGACGGAGAAGTTCGAACTCTACGGCGCCCCCGGCCACCTGATCCGGCGCCTGCAGCAGATCGCGGTGGCGCTGTTCATGGCGGAGACAAGGCGGTTCGACATCACGCCGGTGCAATACGCCGCCCTGTTCAGCATCCGGGCGAAACCCGGCCTCGACCAGACCGCGCTCGCCAACGTCATCGCCATCGACCGTTCGACCATCGCCAATGTGGTGGAGCGGCTCGAGGCCAAGAAACTGATCACGCGCAAGGCGGGCGCCTCCGACCGGCGCACCAAGCGGCTTTACATCACGCCCGCCGGGCGCAAGCTGCTCGCGGGCGTGATACCGGCGGTGCAATCGACCCAGGACATGATCCTGGCGCCGCTCAAGCCGGCCGAACGCGGCGCGTTCATGTCCATGATGCGGCGGATGGTCGCCATCAACAACAGCCACAGCCGCGCGCCGCTGCGCATCAACCGCGGCGAACTCGCCGTGAAAAAGCCTTGACCGTTTTCACCATCGGCCATTCGACGCGCGGCATCGACGATTTCATCGGTCTGTTGCGCGCGGCGAAGGTGGCGGCAATCGCCGATGTGCGGCGTTTTCCGCGCTCGAAGCGCCATCCCCAATTCAACGACCGGACGCTGGCGGAATCGCTCGACCGCGCCGGGATCGCCTACCGTCATTTTCCGGGGTTGGGCGGAAGGCGCGAAAAGCGCCGGGGCGGCCCGTCGCCGCACACGCTGTGGCGCGAGGAGGGTTTCCGCAACTTCGCCGATTACGCCGAAACCGGGGATTTCGCGCGCGCCTTCGCCGAACTCCGCGCCTTCGCGCAAGTCCGGCCGACCGCAATCATGTGCGCCGAGGCGCTGTGGTGGCAGTGCCACCGCCGCATCATCGCCGATTACCTGCTGGCGGCGGGGGAGAAGGTCGAGCACATCCTGGCGGCGGGCAAGATCGAGCCCGCTGCGCTCACCGAAGAGGCGCGCCTGTTGCCCGGCGGTGACGTGCTCTACGCCGCGCCGGATTTGTTCAACACGGTGAAAGAGAAAAGTTAGGCGGTGCCGTTCACGCGCTTCTTGGCGAGCTTCTCGCTCTGCGCCAGGGTCTCGTGCAGCGCCTGGTCGGCCTGGCAGGTCATCTTGGCGAAGGCGCGCAGGAAGCTGTCGGTTCGCGGCAATTGGAACAGGGTTTCCTCGTCGCCTTCGCTGGAACGGCCGGAGATCACCATCACGTTATCCTGGGGCGTGATAATGAGCTCGCTCAGCGCCGTGCCCGGCCCGGTGATGTATTCCACCAGCCGTTTCGGCCGTTCGCCCGTAACGGTGATGGTCATGCGGTAAGGCACGCGGCTCGACGCGGATTCGATCAGCGCGCGGGTGAAGGGGCTGAGAAAGGTTTCGTCGAAGCCGAGGATCGCCGTCGGCCTCTCGTCCGAGGCGCTGGAGCGCATCTCCAGCGTCGCCCACAGCGAGGCGCGCCCGGAGAAATAATCGACCGAGGCGAGATCGAGGTTGATCGCGTCGATCGGCTGCGGCGGCGAGATCGCGTTGCCGCACAGGAAAACGAAGCAGGCGGGCTCGCGCTTGAGCGACAGCGTCGTGCTCGCTTCCAGATTCCGGTCCGACAACGCGTTGATCTGCTCGCTCATCGCTCGCTCCTTGCTGGCGATGATTCAAACCCGATTGTCGTTAAAGGATGGATAATTGCGGCGGCGAATTTTTAACCATGACGCCGGCCCGGGACGCATACCCGCGCCTGAAAAGCGTGATCGGACAGTGGGTTAGCGGAGAATTTTGTCGAAGAATCCGATGCTGAAATCGACCGGCAGGATGATCGGTCCCTTCTTGTCCCAATAGCGTTCGGGCACCGCCGGCACCGGCGAGGCGTCGTGCATCATGGCGAGCGCCGCCTGGTCGAGCAGATCGTTGCCCGAACTCTGCTCGATCCAGGCCTTGGTCACGGTGCCGTCATGCGCCAGCTCGAAGCCGATGAGGACGGTACCCTCCTGCTTTTGCTTGATCGCCTCTTCGGGGTATTTCTTGTAGCGATTGAGGTGGCGGCGCAGCAGGTCGAGATAGTCGTCGCCCGAACCCGATCCGGTGCCGTTGCCGACGGCACCCTCGCTTCTGCCGACATTGCCGTTGCCGGCGCCGTCCGCGCCCTCGCTGCCCCGGCCGGATCCTGCCGGGCTGGCGGTCGTGGCGGTCTGAATCGATTGCGTCGTCGGCGGGGCGGGCGTCGTCGCGGGGGCGGACGGTGCTTGCGCGGCGGGACTTGGCCTGGGTTTCGGCGGCGGCGGTTGGCGCATCAACTTCGGCGCCGGTTTGGGCACCGGCAGGGGCGGCGAGGCCTGCGAAGTCTGGATCGGAGTGCCGGCAGGCGTCTCCGGCGGCGTCGCGGCCGCCGCGGGTTTGGCGGCGGCGCCCGGCTCTTGACCCGGCAACGCGGCCGCGCCGCCGCCACCGCCCGGAGATCCTGCGGCGCCGGTGCCTTCGAATTGAACCGTGATCAGCGGCAACGCGATCTCGTCCGGCGGCGTCAGGCGCCACAGTCCGATCAGTAAGGCAAGCAACAAGCCATGCAGCAGCAATGAATTGCCGCCGGCGCGCCACAGCGCCCGCCGATCGGCCTGGTGGCGGAATTTATCGGCTTTGTCGGTCGTTATGTTAGGTGTGGCGGGTTGTGCCATGACCCTCTGCCA
>DATNMV010000050.1:0-8495 GCA_035602175.1 Allostellaceae bacterium | reverse complement strand
CGGCCCGTTCTCAACCTCATAAATTAGATGAGAAGAAAACGACTAAGAGCTGAATTTATAATATTAATGTTTCGAGTCGTTCTCTAAAACGACAAACCAGGAAAAATGGTCGGAGCGGCGAGATTTGAACTCGCGACCCCTTGCACCCCATGCAAGTGCGCTACCAGACTGCGCTACGCTCCGCCCGGCCCGATCCGGCTGGGGCGACTATAGTGACGAGAACTACCCTCTGGCAATCGCACCATCGCCGCGAAAACCGCCCGCGACTCGGGTTTAGCCGCGGACTTTCTTCAATTCCTCGCGCAGCGTCAAAAGCTCGCGCCGGAGCTCGAACAACTCGCGGCGCATATCGTCGACCTTTTCGCCCTCTTTGGCGGCGGCGGTGGTCGGCAGCGACAGGCGCGGGATGTCGTCGGTCTTGAGCGCGCCCTCGCGCAGCAGCTTCTGCACCCCCTTGATGGTGTAGCCCTGCTCGTAGAGACATTGGCGGATGCGGCGCAGCAGCAACACGTCGTCGGGGCGGTAATAACGCCGCCCGCCAGCGCGTTTCAGGGGTTTCACTTGCGGGAACTTGGATTCCCAGAAACGCAGCACGTGCTGCGGCACCTCGAGCTCCTGCGCCACCTCGCTGATGGTGCGGAACGCATCGGCCGATTTGGAATTGCGCCGGGCGCTGGGCGGCACCGGCGGCGGACTCAGCATTTCGGGCATGCGCATGGTCATGCGGCGCCGCCATGCTTGACCGCGCCCGGCGACAGCGCGGTGTTGATCTGGTCTTTAAGGACGTGTGATGCGCGGAACACCAGAACGCGCCGCGGGTTGATCGGCACTTCCTTGCCGGTCTTGGGATTGCGGCCGATGCGGCGGCCTTTCTTGCGCACGGCAAAGCTGCCGAAGGACGAAACCTTGACCATTTCGCCGCGCGCCAGCGCCTCGGCGATCTCGTTCAGGACGGTTTCCACCAGCTCGGCGGATTCGTTCCGCGAGAGCCCAACCTCCTGGTAAACCGCCTCGCTCAATTGAGCGCGCGTAACCGTTTGCCCCGCCATGTTAGGACTCCCCTTTGTCCCCCAGGCCCTTTGTCCTGGGCCCTTTCCTTAAACCTATCCCGCAGTGGGATATTTTGCAAATACAGCGTCTTGTGGGCAGTTCTTGAATAACGGGGATAACTTTTACCATGTCCAACCCCGCCCCGGACGCGGCTTAGGGCCTTTTACCAGCGCACCAGGCCGGCGCCCCAGGTCAATCCCCCGCCCATTGCCTCGAGCAGCACCAGCTGGCCGGGCTTGATCCTGCCGTCATCCGTGGCCTCGGCCAGGGCCAGGGGAACCGAGGCGGCCGAGGTATTGGCATGGCGGTCGATGGTCACCACCACCTTGTCGCTCGGCAGGCCCAGCTTCTTGGCGGTGCCTTCGATGATGCGCAAATTGGCCTGATGCGGCACCAGCCAGTCGATGTTCTTGGCCTCGAGTCCATTGGCGTCGAGCGCTTCGTGCGCCACCTCGGCCAGGCGCTGCACCGCATGCAGGAAGATCTTCTTGCCTTCCATGCGCAAATGGCCGGCGGTCCCGGTGGTGGACGGGCCGCCATCGACATAGAGCAGTTCGTAGCCCTTGCCGTCGGTATGCAGATGGGTCGAGAGAATGCCGCGCTCCTTCATGTTCGAACCCCGGCCCGCGGATTCGGCGCCGTTGGCCGGTTTGCCCTCCAGCACCAGCGCCCCGGCGCCGTCGCCGAAGAGCACGCAGGTGCTGCGGTCCTGCCAATCGAGGATGCGCGAAAAGGTCTCGGCGCCGATCACCAGAGCGCGCTTGGCTTGGCCGCAACGCAACGCGTTGTCGGCCACGGACAGCGCGTAAATGAATCCGGTGCAGACGGCGTGGACGTCGAAAGCGGCGCCGTGCGTGACGCCGAGGCTCGCCTGCACCTTGGATGCGGTGGCGGGAAAGGTGTTGTCGGGCGTGGCGGTCGCCAGCACGATCAGGTCGATGTCGACGGGTTTGCACTTCGCGGCCGCCAGGGCCTTTTCCGCCGCCTTGATGGCGAGGTGCGAGGTGAATTCGCCCTCGGCGGCGATGTGCCGCTGGCGGATGCCGGTGCGCTGTACGATCCACTCGTCCGAGGTTTCGAGCCTGGCCGCGAGCTCGGCATTGGTGACGATGCGCTCAGGCAGGTAGGAGCCGCAGCCCATGATTTGTGAACGGTAATTCATGGCCGTGCGCCGCTTGCCGCCGTCTTGTCCGCCGCGGCGGGCAGCGCGCTCATTTGCTGGATTTCCTCGTGCAGCTTGTCGAGGAAGCCGTTCTGTTCCATGTCGCAAGCCACGCCGATGGCGTTGGCAAAACCCAGCGCGTCGGTCGAGCCGTGGCTTTTGACGCAGATGCCCTGGATGCCGAGGAACACCGCGCCGTTGTAGCGCCGCGGATCCATGCGGTTGCGAAGCTTGCCGAGGGCGCGGTTGGCGAACAGATAACCGAGCCGGGCCATCAGCGAATTGCGGAACGCGGCGCGCAGGAAGCTGGAATAGAGCTTTGCCGTTCCCTCGATGGTCTTGAGCGCGATATTGCCCGTGAAGCCGTCGGTCACGACCACGTCGACCGTGCCCTGGGCGATGTCGTCGCCCTCGATGAAGCCGTGAAAGCGCACCGGCGCGCCCGGCCCCCGGAGACGCAAGGCGGCGCCGCGCACCGCGTCGTTGCCCTTCATGTCCTCGGACCCGACGTTGAGCAATCCCACGACCGGCTGGGTCACGCCCAGAACGGTGCGCGCGAACACGTCGCCCAGCAGCGCGAACTGCACCAGGTTTTCGGAATCGCATTCGACATTCGCGCCGAGATCGAGCATCACGCTCTCGCTGCGCAACGTCGGCATGAAAGAGGCGATCGCCGGCCGGTCGATGCCCGGAATCATCTTGAGCACGAACTTCGCCATCGCCATCAGCGCGCCGGTGTTGCCGGCCGACACCACGCAATCGGCTTCGCCCGCCGCGACCGCGTCGATGGCGAGCCGCATCGAGGAGCCCCGCGCGCCGCGCAGCGCGACCGAAGGCTTGGCGTCGTCGGTGACGAATTCGTCGGTGTGATGGATGACGGAGTGTTCCGCCAGCTTGGGAAGCTTGTCCAGGAGCGGGCGGATGCGGCTCTCGACGCCGTAGAACAGGAACTCGGCCTGCGGGAAGCGTACAAGCGCGATGCTGGCGCCATTTACCACCATGTCGGGCGCCTGTTCGCCGCCCATGGCGTCGAGCGCGATGACCACCCGCTTGCTCAAAGCAGCGTCACGCCGTCTCGGTCGGTGCCGGAACCACCTCGCGCCCGTCGTAATAGCCGCAGGCGGCGCAGAGGTGATGCGGCCGCCTCAACTCGCCGCAATTCGGGCATTCGACGTAAGCCGACGGCTTCAGCGCGTGGTGCGAACGCCGCATGTTGCGGCGCGACTGGGAGGTCTTTTTCTTCGGAACGGCCATGGAATGATCTCGGGAGGTTGGCCCCGGCGGGGCTGGCCGCAGTTAGGTAGCGAAAATCGGGCTTTCCCGCAACCTCGTTCGCCTAATCCTTAGAATTATTCTTCTTTCCCCAGGCCGCCAGGGCCTGGAAGGGCGACGGCGCCTTGCCCAGGGCGGCCGGAACCGGGGCGGCGGCGCCCGGGGCGTGGGGAAACGGGTCGAGCGCCAGCGAGAGCTGCTGGGCCACCGCCTCGCCGATATCGATAATGCCGTTTTCGATCGGCTCGATGGTTTCGGCCGCGCCGTCGAGATTGACCTCGTGAGCCTCCTCGCCGCCGCCGTAAAGCACGGTGAAACCCTCATCGACGCGGCTTTGAACCGGCGCCAGCGAGACCACGCAGGCCTGCGTCACATCGGCGTCGAGCTCGGCGGTCAGGCGGATGAGTCCGCCGGGAATTTCGCTCAGGCGCACCACCGCGGCGAGTCGCTCGAGCGCGACGAGGTCGAATCGCTTGGCCAGCGCCTTACGCTCTGCCGGGTTGGCGGCGATCTCGAAGCGCTGTTCATCGCGTTTCAGCCGGGAGATCTCGATCGGCCGCGAGAATTCGGGCGCTGGCGGCGTCTTCATGACGGGTTCTCCGCCGCCAGCGGCCATTCGCCGCGCAACAGCGCGTCAACCGGTGCGCGCGCCAGCGCCGCTTCCTGGCGTCGCAGATACGAGGCGGCGGCGGCGAGCTGCGCAGGCGCGGGCTTGGCCGTGCCGAAGAGATTGCGTTCCAAGGCCTGCTCGAGATTTTCCTCGCCCGAAAGCCCCCGGTCATAGGCGCGGATGCGGCCGTAGAAGGACTGCGCCATGGCCCTGACCTGGCGGCCGACGCCGAGATCGCTGGCGCCCATTTCGCGCAGATTGCGGTCCAGATCGGCGAACATGACGTCGAACAGTTCCTGGGAGAATTCGGCCGTTGCGGGCGCGGATTTGAGCCGCCGCAGCGCCAGGTAGGCATGCAGTACGATCATCTCGAAGCGCCCGTCGAGCGTATCGGGCACGCCCCAGCCCGAGAAGAAAGACTCTGCGCGCGCCGAATGAACGATCTCGCCATAAAGCGCATGGGCGGCGTTGCGGCTGGGTTTGCGGCGGAACAGCGAACCGATCGTCATGTCAAAAACCCCGGTTAGCCCATTGAAAGACGGGGCCTTTCAAGATACAACTTTCCCCCGACATGGAGATGTTTTTCAAGCCCGTTCATCGCCGCCGCCGCTGGCGTCTCGCCGCGCCGCTTTGCGTCGCCTGGATGCTGGCCGCTTGCAATGTTCCGGTCGATCAGCGCGGCAATTTGCCCGAAGAAAACAACCTGTCCCAAATCAAGCCGGGCGAAACCGACAAGGCGACGGTGACGCGGCTGCTCGGCACGCCGTCCACGGTCGCCGCCTTCGACCCCAACACCTGGTACTACGTCAGCCAGAAAACCAAGACCGTCGCGTTCTTCCGCACCGACGTGCTCGATCAGGAAGTGGTGTCGATCACCTTCAATCAGGATGGCGTGGTCAAGACGGTCGACACCCACGGCATGCAGGATGCCCAGGCGGTGACGCCCAATCCCAACGCCACGCCGTCCAAGGGCCGGGAATTCTCGACCATCGAGATGTTCCTCGGCAATTTCGGCAAGTTCGTCAACAAGAGCCGCCCCACCGACAGCGGCGACACTGAGGGCGGCGGCGGACCGTAAGCCCGCGCCGCTGTTCCGCTTCGTCTTCGCTCAGCGCCAGATGGCGAGTATCGCCAGCAGCAGGATCGCCACGATGTTGGTGATCTTGATCATCGGGTTGACCGCCGGCCCGGCGGTGTCCTTGTAGGGATCGCCGATGGTATCGCCGGTCACCGCCGCCTTGTGGGCTTCCGAGCCCTTGCCGCCGTAATGGCCTTCCTCGATGTATTTCTTGGCGTTGTCCCAGGCGCCGCCGCCCGACGTCATCGAGATGGCGACGAAGATGCCGGTGACGATCGTCCCCAACAGCATCGCGCCCAACG
Source organism: Allostellaceae bacterium (assembly GCA_035602175.1). Lineage (GTDB taxonomy): Bacteria > Pseudomonadota > Alphaproteobacteria > ATCC43930 > CGMCC-115725 > REEB95. The sequence goes on along the minus strand of DATNMV010000050.1, from coordinate 3,021 downwards.
CGCTGAATCCGGCACCCTTGCCGCCGATCGCCGAGACGACGAAGAACAGAATAACCGGCGCCAGCACCGGTAGCAGCGACGGCACGATCATCTCCTTGATCGCGGCCTTGGTGAGCAGATCGACGGCGCGGCCGTAATTGGGCTTGCCCTTGCCCGTCATGATGCCCTTGATCTCCTTGAACTGGCGGCGGACCTCGATGACCACCGAGCCCGCCGCGCGGCCGACCGCGGTCATGCCCATCGACGCGAAGAGATAGGGCAAGAGGCCGCCGACGAAGAGACCGACCACCACATAGGGATTCTGGAGCGTGAAATTGACCTGAATGTCGGGAAAGTAGTGCGACAGGTCGTTGGTATAGGCGGCGAACAGCACCAGCGAGGCGAGGCCCGCCGAGCCGATGGCGTAGCCCTTGGTCACTGCCTTGGTGGTGTTGCCGACGGCGTCGAGCGCGTCGGTGATCTTGCGCACTTCGTGCGGCAGCTTGGCCATCTCGGCGATGCCGCCGGCGTTGTCGGTGACCGGTCCGTAGGCGTCGAGCGCCACGATCATGCCGGCCAGCGCTAGCATGGTGGTCGCGGCGATGGCGATGCCGAAGACGCCGGCGAGCAGCGAGGCGACGACGATGCCGGCGCAGATCACGATCACCGGCAGCGCGGTCGATTCCATGGAGATGGCCAGGCCTTGGATGACGTTGGTGCCGTGGCCGGTGGTCGAGCTTTTGGCGATGCTGCGCACCGGGCGGTAGGCGGTCGAGGTGTAGTATTCGGTGATCCAGACCAAGAGGCCGGTGACCGCGAGGCCGGTGAAGGCGCAGCCGAGCAGACCGTAGCCGGTGACCGCGCCGCCGCCCGACATCAGCGCCATGGCGCCGAAGCCGACCAGCTTCCAGATCACGAACCAGATCGCCGCCGCCGACAGGATCCCGGTCACGACCAGGCCCTTGTACAGCGCCGCCATGATGTTGCGGCTCCGGTGGCCCAGCTTGACGAAGAAGGTGCCGATCACCGAGGCGAAGATGCACACCCCGCCGATCAGCAGCGGCAACAGCATCATGGTGTCGCGCATCGGGCCGTCGAAGAAGATGGCCGAAAGCAGCATGGTGGCGACGATGGTCACGGCATAGGTCTCGAACAAATCGGCCGCCATGCCGGCGCAGTCGCCGACATTGTCGCCCACATTGTCGGCGATCACCGCCGGGTTGCGCGGGTCGTCTTCGGGAATTCCGGCCTCGACCTTGCCCACCAGATCGGCGCCGACATCGGCGCCCTTGGTGAAGATGCCGCCGCCCAGCCGCGCGAAGATCGAGATCAGCGAAGCGCCGAAACTCAGGGACACCAGCGCCTCGAGGATCGGGCGCGGGTCGATCCCCGGCACCGTGGCGCGCAGGAAGAGGTAATAGAGCGTGACGCCGAGCAACCCGAGGCCGACGACCAGCATGCCGGTGACCGCGCCGGCGCGGAAGGCGATGTCGAGACCGGCGGCGAGGCCCTGCTTGGCCGCCTGGGCGGTGCGCAAATTGGCGCGCACCGAGATGTTCATGCCGATATAGCCCGCCGCGCCCGACAGCACCGCGCCGATCAGGAACCCGAGACCGCTGCGCCAGCCCAGCGTGACCGCCAAGATGATGAAGATGACCGCGCCGACAACAGCGATGGTGCGGTATTGGCGGTTGAGATAAGCCTTCGCGCCTTCCTGCACCGCGGCGGCGATTTCCTGCATCCGCAGGCTGCCGGGATCGGCCGACAACACCATGCGGCTGGTGCCGATGCCGTAAACCACGGCGACCACGCCCCCGAGGATTACCACCCAATAGGCCAAGCTCATGTCGGAAAGCCCCCGATCTCGAATCGTTCCGAAAAGCGGGCGGACCATGCCAGAACGCAACCGCCGAGGCAACCCAGGAGGATTGCACCCGGGAACAGGGCCGGCTTGAAGCCCCGAAGCGGGAATTGGGCCGAGACTTGAGTTATGCTAGCCGCCCGCCCGATGCGAACCAATGCGGGTGACAAGAGAATGGGGGAAACCATGGGCAAAAAGCACGATCGGTGTCTCTTGGCCGTCATAGCATGGATATTATTTCTCGGCGGCGTGTTAGGCCTTGTGATTGGGTTGCATGGAACATTCGCCGGCATTCCTCAGCCCGCAGATTTTGGCGTAAGGCGAATTGGCACCGGCCTGTGGCTGCTGTTCTCTGCCGTGACCATCTACCTCAGAAGCAGGGTTTAGTTTGAGTTATGCTCGCCGCCTGTCCGACCCGAACCAACGAGGCCGGACGCGAAAGCAAGGGGAGAGAACGCCATGAAAATCGTGCCGTCATTGTTGCTGCTGTTGTTCGTATCTTCGGGCGCTTACGCCCAAACGGCGCAGATCGACCGGATCGATATCGTCGAATACGGCATCTACACCGCAAACATCGCAGGCCAACAAGCGGCGCCCAATACAGCCGCGGGCACCGTGACGACTTTAAACGACATCCAGCATGCCGCGACCACCCAGGCCATTCCCGCGCAGCAAGGGGTACGCTTCGGCTTTCGCTTTGTCGTGGTCGGCGCGCCCGCGGGCACGGTGGTGCCGCTTCACATGGTGACGATCTTCCCGCCCCCCGGCCTGACCAATCCGGCCACGCAGCAGCCCAAGGCCCAAAGCGAATACGATACCACCGCGCCCATCGGGCAGACCTGGTTCAAAGGTTACACGCTCACCAATGACTGGGAAGTCATGCCCGGCGTCTGGACGATGCAAATCTGGTATCAAGGCCGCAAACTGGCCGAACAGCAATTCACCGTCGTGAAACAGTAAATCCGTCCGGCTGCCGGGTAGGGTTCAGAAGTGGCGGTAGCCCGCCTGCGGCAATGTGGCGGGCTTGCCGGAAGCGTCGAGCACGCGCACGCCCACGCCCTTCTCGAAACGGCCGATTGGCGTCAGCGGCAATTCGAGTTTCCTGGAGAGCGCGGCGATGCGCTTGGCCGCGCGCGCCGGCGCGGCGAAGACCAGCTCGTAATCGTCGCCGAAACAGAGCG
>DATNMV010000049.1:0-5476 GCA_035602175.1 Allostellaceae bacterium | reverse complement strand
CAAGGTGCGGGGCCGCGATGCCATCAAGCGAAAATTCGCGTTCAAGAATTTCAACCAGGCCTGGAGGTTCATGAGTCGCGTGGCGCTCCTGGCCAAGAAAATGGACCACCACCCGGAATGGTTCAACGTCTACAGCAAGGTCGAGATCACGCTGTCGACCCATGACGCGGGCGGCCTTTCCCAACGCGACGTCAAGCTCGCCCAGGCAATCGACAAGCTCGTTTAAGCCCGCAATTCCGGCCGGTCGCGGAAGAATTCCAGCGCCTCGGGATTGGCCAGCGCCTCGCGGTTCTTGATCGGGCGGCCATGCACCACCTCGCGCACCGCGAGCTCGACGATCTTGCCGCTTTTGGTGCGCGGGATGTCGCTCACCTGCACGATCCGGGCCGGCACGTGGCGCGGGCTGGCATTGGCGCGGATCTGCCGGTTGATGCGGGCCACCAGCGCGTCGTCGAGCGTCAACCCGTCGCGCAGCTTCACGAACAGCACGACGCGCACGTCGTTCTGCCAATCCTGGGCTATCACCAGCGATTCCAGCACCTCGGGCACCTGCTCGACCTGGCGGTAGATCTCGGCGGTGCCGATGCGCACGCCGCCGGGGTTGAGCACCGCGTCGGAGCGGCCGTAGATGATGAAACCGCCATGCCGCGTGCGCGCGGCGTAATCGCCGTGGCACCAGATGTTCGGGAAACGCTCGAAATAAGCGGCGCGGTATTTCTTGTCCTCCGGGTCGTTCCAGAAGCCCAGCGGCATGGTGGGGAAGGGCCTTGTGCAGACCAGTTCGCCTTTTTCGTCGTCCGCGGCGCGCGTCCCGTCGTCGCGGAAGATGTCCACCGCCATGCCCAGCACCGGCGCCGCGCATTCGCCGCGCCACACCGGCCCGGCGGGATCGCCCATGACGAAGCAGCCCATGATGTCGGTGCCGCCCGAGATCGAGGCCAGGCAGAGGTCGTGCTTGATGCAGCGATAGACGTAGTCGAAGCCCTCCGGCGACAGCGGCGAGCCGGTCGAGGTCATCAGCCGCACGCGGCCGAGCTTATGCGTTTCCATCGGCTCGAGTCCGGCCTTGAGGCAGGAATCGATGTATTTGGCCGAGGTGCCGAAATGCGTCATGCGTTCCTGCTCGGCATAGTCGAACAGCACCTTGCCCGAGGGATAGAAGGGCGAGCCGTCATAGAGCAGCAAGGTGGCGCCCGCCGACAGGCCGGAGGCGAGCCAGTTCCACATCATCCAGCCGCAGGTGGTGAAATAGAACAGCCGGTCGCCCGGCTTCAAATCGCAATGGAACTGCTGCTCGACGATGTGCTTCAGGAGCGTGCCGCCGGCGCCGTGCACGATGCATTTCGGCACGCCGGTGGTGCCCGACGAATACATCACGTAAAGCGGGTGGCGGAAGGGCAGGCGGGCGAATGCGATCGCGCCGGGCTTGTAGGGCGCCAGATACTTGGCCAGGAACGCGGCATGCGGCAGGCCTTCGAGCGAGGAATCCTCGCCGGTATAGGGCACGACCACGATGCGCCTGAGCGAAGGCAGCTGCGCCGCGATCTCGCGCGTCTTGTCGAGGCAGTCGAAGGACTTACCGCCGTAATAGTAACCCTCGGCGACGATCAGCAGCTTGGGCTCGATCTGCCCGAAGCGGTCAAGCACGCCCTTGACGCCGAAATCGGGCGAACAGGACGACCACACCGCGCCCAGGGAAGACGCCGCCAGCATGCCGATCACCGCCTCGGGCATGTTGGGTAGATAGCCCGCGACGCGGTCGCCCGGGCCGATGCCGTCGGCCTTCATCGCCTGGGCCAGCAGCGACACCTGGTCGTAAAGCTGGGCCCAGGAAAGCCGCCGCTTCACCTTGTCCTCGCCGCGGAACACCAGCGCGTCGGTGGGATCGCGCTTGCGCAAAAGATTCTCGGCGTAATTGAGCCGCGCCTCGGGAAAGAATTGCGCGCCCGGCATCTTGTCGCCATCGCGCAAAATCGTCGCGCCTTGGGTTTCGGAAATCACCCCGCCCCAATCCCACACCGAGCGCCAGAATTCCTCGGGCGCCGTGATCGACCAGCGGTGGAGTTCCGCCATGCCGGAAAAACGCTTGTTCCAGCGCTTGCCCGCCTCGGCCATGAACTGCGCCAGGTTGGTGGCCGCCGCCTGCTCGGGCGATGGCCGCCACAACGGCTGGTCGCGCGCGCCGTCCATTCTGGTTTTCCTCCCGGAGGAAGACTTTAGCGCTTCCCCGCGATGGCGGCCAAGGCTGCGTTCACCGTCTTGCGCTCGGGCTGGTCGGGCGGCATCAGCTGGAGGAGATGATTCCAATCCTGCCGCGCCTCGTCGAAACGGCCATGCTGCGCCGCGTCAAATCCCAGGAACCACAGCGCCAGCGGCTGGTCCGGGTCCGCCGCCTGGATGCTTTTGAGCAGCGCCAGCAGCCGGTCGGACAACGGATCCTGCGCCTTGCGGCCGTCGAGCAGCGCTTCGGCCTCGGCCACGGCGATCGATTGGTCGCCGGGCCGGAGATTGCGGGCATGTTCATAGGCATCGGCCGATTTGTCGTTCTCGCCCAGCACCGCATAGGAGCGGCCGAGCATCGTCCAGCCGTCAGCGTCGTCGGGATTGGCCTGGAGCTTCGCCGCCAGGCCGTCGACCATGCTCTGGATCGAGGCGTTTTGCTGCGCCTCTTCCGAGGCGCGGTTGGCATATGGCAGGTCGGGCAATCCCGGCAGGCCGATCAGCAAATAAAGCCCGAAGGCGCCCGCCGCCACGGCCAGGGCGATGATCGCAGCCAGGAGCCGGCGCGGTGGGCTCGGCCCCGGCGCGTCACTGGCGGTGCCGGAGGACAGGATGCGGCGCTCGATCTCGCGCCTTGCGGCATCGGCGTCGCCGGGCTTGACCAGGCCCCGCGCCACGTCGCGCTCGATCTCGTCGAGCTGGTCGCGATAGACCGCGAGATCGAAATGCGCCCTTGTCCGCGCCATGCGCGCCTCGGTCAGAAGCGGCGACAACACCACCGCCAGCACCGCCGCGGTCACGAATAAAAGGATCAGGGCGAAGATCATCCTTCGCCCTCCTTGAGGATGTCGGCCAGGCGTTTCCGCTCGTCCTCGCTCAAGGGCAGATCGGGCTCGGGCCGGTGGCGGCGCAGATAAAGCGATATCCCCAGCCCGCCCAAAGCCAACGCCAGAAAAGGCGCGCTCCACAGCAGATACGTGGCCGGCTCGACCGGCGGCTTAAGCAGGACGAAATCGCCATAGCGGTCGGTGAGGTATTTGATCGCCTGCGCATCCGTATCGCCCGCCTGCAATCGCTCGCGCAGCAACACGCGCAGATCATGGGCCAGATCGGCCTGGGAATCGTCGATCGATTCGTTCTGGCAGACCAGGCAGCGCAGTTCGCGGCCGATGGCGCGGGCGCGCGCCTCGAGCACCGGATCAGACAGCTGCTCGCCGGGCTCGACGGCAAAAGCGATCCGCGCCATCGCCAGCGCAAGCATCAATCCCAGAGCGAGACCGCGCCTCACGACGCGCCCAACTGGCGCAACAGCGGGTTCAGCTCCTTGGCGATCACGCCGGCATCGAGCGGGCCGGCATGGCGCCAGCGGATATGCCCCTGCCGGTCGATGACGTAGGTCTCGGGCACGCCGTAGACGCCGAAATCGATGGCGGTGCGGCCGCTTTGGTCGAGGCCGACGCGCAGGTAAGGATTGCCCAGGGAATCCAGGAATTTGACCACGTCCTCGGGCTTGTCCTTATAGGCGATGCCGTAAAGCGGCACCCCGTTGTCCTTGGCCAGTTGCATCAGCGCCGCATGCTCTGCGCGGCAGGGTACGCACCACGAGGCGAAGAAATTGACCAGCACCACCTGGCCCTTCATCTCGTCCGAGGCCAGCACGCCGTTGCCCAAAAGCGTGCCGAGGCTGAAGACCGGAGCCGGCTTGTCGATGAGCGCCGAGGGTAGAAGCTGGGGATCGCGGTCGGGGTCGAGGCCGCGCCAGAGATAGGCGGCGAGCGCCAGGAACAGCACCAGCGGCAGAAGGAAAAAAGCGCGCCGCCAGCTCATGTCACTCTCCCGCCGCCACCGCGTCGCGCGGCCGCACGCGCCGCGACGCCACACCCACCCGCCAGCGCCGGTCCGAAAGGCTGACGGCGCCACCCAGCGCCATGATGATTCCCCCGATCCAGATGAACGGGGTGAGCGGCTTCCAATAGGCGCGCACCGCCCAGCCGCCCTTGCCGTCGGGATCGCCCAAGGCGAGATAGGTGTCGGCCAGCAGGGTGGTGTGGATCGCGGTTTTGGAGACGGTCTGCTGCTGCAGCGGAAAGAACCGCCGCTCCGGCGCCATCTCCGCCACCACGCGGTCACCCTTGAGCAGGATGAAATCGGCGCGGTCGGCGGTGTAGTTCGCGCCCTCGTGCCGGCCGATGCCGTCGAAGCGCAAACTATAACCGGCGAGCGGGATCGCCTCGCCCAGATGCATGAGCGCGATGTTCTCGACCTCGAAGGCGGAGGCGGCGATCCCGGCCACGGTCACGGCCAGGCCGAAATGCGCCAGCGTCATGCCATAGGCCGAGCGCGGCAGGCTCTTGGCGCGCCGCCAGGACTCATGCCACGGCGCGCGCAACAGCTGGACGCGCTCGGCGTATTCCACCAGCGCGCCCATGCCGACCCAGCTCGCGAGGCCGAGCCCGAGCACCGCCAGCACCGGCCCGCCCGATGTCACGTAAAAGACGATCAGCATCACGACGATGGCGACGGCGAAAGCGGCCCACAGCCGCTGCAACGCGCCCAGCAGATCGCCGCGCTTCCACGCCAGCATCGGGCCCACCGCCACCGCGATCAACAGCGGAACCATCAGCGGGGCAAAAGTCCGGTCGAAGAATGGGTATCCCACCGACAGCTTGGGTCCGCCCACCGCGTCCAGGAACAGCGGATAAAGCGTGCCGATGAAAACGGTGGCGGCGCAGCTTGCCAGGATCAGATTGTTCAACAGCAGCGCGCCTTCGCGCGACACCGGCGCGAACACGCCGCCCGGCTCCAGCCGCGGCGCACGCCAGGCGTAAAGCGCCAGCGATCCGCCGATGGCGACGAACAGCAGCGCCAGGATGAACACGCCGCGCTTCGGGTCGAGCGCGAAGGCATGCACCGAGGTCAGCACGCCCGAGCGCACCAGGAAGGTTCCGACCAGCGACAGCGAAAAGGTCAGGATCGCCAGCAGCACCGCCCAGCTCTTGAGCGCGTCGCGGCGCTCGACCACGATGGCGGAGTGGAGCAGCGCCGTACCGGCGAGCCACGGCATGAGCGAGGCGTTTTCGACCGGATCCCAGAACCACCAGCCGCCCCAGCCCAACGTGTAATAGGCCCACCAGCTGCCCATGGTGATGCCCACGGTGAGCGTGCACCACGAGGCCAGCGTCCAGGGTCTGACCCAGCGCGCCCAGGCGGCGTCGACCCGGCCTTCGATCAACGCCGCCACCGCGAAGGCGAAGGC
>DATNMV010000048.1:0-2119 GCA_035602175.1 Allostellaceae bacterium | reverse complement strand
CGCGGACGATTCTTTTCGAAATAGAGTCCGCTCGCCCCTGCGATCTCGGGCGCGCTGGCGGCGTAAACCAGCGTCTCCCCGCCCTGTTCCGGCGCGATCGCCATGAAGCGCTTGGCGATGGCGAGCGCGAAGCGGAACGGGCCGCCGTTGTTGTCGCCGAACGCGGTGGCGACGAAGCCAGGGTGAAGGCAATTGGATGTCACGCCCGAACCCTCGAGCCGCCGCGCCAGCTCGCGGGTGAACAGGATATTGGCGAGCTTCGAGCGCCGATAGGCCAGCCAGCCGCTATAGCCCTGCGCGGTCTGCAAATCACCGAAATCGAGCGTTGCGTTCCGGTGCGCCTCGGACGCGACGTTGACAATGCGCGCCGGCGCATTTTTTCTCAAGCGGTCGAGCAGCAAGACGGTAAGCAGGAAATAGGCCATGTGGTTGAGGGCGAAGGTGCGTTCCAGCCCGTCCGCCGTGGTCTCGCGGCGGGTGAAGATCGCGCCGGCATTGTTGATCAGCACGTCGATGCGCGGCGCCGCCCGCAGCAATTCCGTGGCGAGCTTGCGTACTTCGTCGCGGCGCGACAGATCGGCGATCAGGATTTCGGCTTCGAGCGACGGCGTCTTGTCGCGGAGTTGCCGCAACATGGCTTCGGCCTTGGCCCGGTTGCGCGCCACCAACACCAGCCGCGCGCCCAGCTCCGCCAGTCTTCCGGACGCCACCAAGCCAAGGCCCGAAGTCGCGCCGGTGATGACCACCGTTTTACCTGTCATATTTCCGTCGCTCATGCCGGGCGATGCTCCGCCGGAGAGGTAACCGCGTCATGAACTATTTGCCAGGCCTCCCCGCTCGCCGCCGCCAGCACGGCGCGGTCGAAGACGCGCGGATCATAGGCCCCGCCATCGAGAAAACAGGCCTTGCCAGAGGATTCGGCGGTGATCAGCATGCCCGCGGCATGGTCCCAGGGCAGCGAACGCGAATGGAGCGAGAATTGCGCCTCGCCCAATGCGATGGACAGGTATTCGAGGCCGCTGCAGCCCTGGTTGCGGATGGTGCGGATGCGCCCGCTCCGACTCAACGCCTTGGCCGCGCGCTCGCCCGAAGAAGCCCGGCCGTAAGCCGCGCCCGAGATCCCGCCTGGCATCGTCGCGGTCCTGAGCCGCGTTTGGCCCGACCACGCCCCTTCGGCCCGGACCGCCCAAACCATGCGGTCGCCCAGCGGATCGAAAATCCAGCCGGCGCGGACATCGCCGTTCTCGACATAGGCCAGGATCACGGCGAAGCCCGGCTCGCCGCGCGCGAAATTCGCCGTCCCGTCGATCGGGTCGATGATCCAAAGCGGCGCCGCGCCACCGGTCAGGCGCAACAACTCCGGATTCTTGGCCGCCGCCTCCTCGCCCAGCACCGCCGAGCCGGGCAACGCGGCGCTCAAGAGCGCGGTCAATTGGCGCTCGGCCTCGAGATCGGCGATGGTGACGAAATCGCCCGGCCCCTTCTCGGATATCTCCTCGCGCTTGAGCGCGCGGAAACGCGGCAGTATGACGCTGCGCGCTGTCTCGCGGATCATGGAGGAGACGGTTTGGGGATCGATCATCTATGCTTATCTATAACCCATAACCGGTGACGTTGGCGGATTGGCACTATGCTGGAAAACGGGCGTGAATTCGATGTCGTGGTGGTGGGCGCGGGCGCGGCCGGAATAGCCGCGGCGCGGCGGCTGCTCGCGGCACGGCTCAACATCATGGTGGTCGAGGCGCGCGACCGGATTGGCGGCCGCGCCTACACGGTGCAGCCGCTGCCCGGCGTCGCCCTCGATCTGGGCTGCGAGTGGCTGCATTCCGCCGACCGCAACCCCTGGCCCGGCATCGCCCGGCAACTCGGATTCGCGATCGACGAGAAGCTGCCCGATTGGGGCAGTCGCGTCGCCTGGCTCAAGGGCAAGGATGCCGATGCCGATTGGCAGCGGACGCGCGAGGCGTTCTACGCGCGGCTCGACCGTGCCGCCGAGGAACCGGGCGACCGCGCCGCATCGGAACTGCTTGAACCCGGCAACCGCTGGAACCCGCTGCTGCGGGCGATCAGCACCTGGGCCAACGGGGCCGAGCTCGACCAGGTTTCGGTCAAGGATTAC
>DATNMV010000047.1:0-5952 GCA_035602175.1 Allostellaceae bacterium | reverse complement strand
ATCCGCTGCTGGCAGAAGGCAACGCGCGGCATGTCGGCGACGGCGTCGCTTTCATCGTCGCCGCGACCCTGGCCGAGGCCAAGGACGCGGCCTAGCTGGTCGCAGTCGATTACGAAATCCTGCCGGCGGCTGCGACAACCGCCACCGCCAATGATTCCGGCCAGCCGCTGGTGTGGGACGAAATCCCCGGCAATCTCTGCTTCGACTGGGAGAGCGGCAACCGCAAGGCCGCCGAGGCGGGTTTCGCCAAGGCCAAGCACGTGGTCGAGTTGACCCTGGTCAACAACCGCCTGATCGCCAATTCGATGGAACCGCGCGGCGCGGTGGGATCCTACGACGCGGGCGATGGGCGCTTCACCCTCACCACTTCGACCCAGGGCTCGCACAGTATCCGCCGGCTGCTGGCCGCCAACATCTTCAAGCTACCGGAGAACCGTTTCCGCGTGGTGACGCCCGATGTGGGCGGCGGCTTCGGCATGAAGCTGTTCCTCTATCCCGAGCAGGGGCTGGTGCTGTACGCGGCGCGCAAGCTGGGGGTTCCGGTCAAATGGACCGGCGAGCGCGGCGAATCCTTTCTCACCGACGCGCATGGCCGCGACAATGTCACCAGCGCGCGCCTCGCGCTCGACGCCGATCTCAACTTTCTCGCCTTCGAGGTCGAGACCACCGCCAATCTCGGCGCCTATCTCTCGAATTTCGGCACCTTCATCCCGACCATGGCGGGCACCGCGATGCTCGCGGGTTGCTATCGCACGCCCGCCATCGTCGTGCGCGTCAAGGGCGTCTACACCAACACCGTGCCGGTCGACGCCTATCGCGGCGCCGGGCGGCCCGAGGCCAATTACGTCATCGAGCGCATGGTCGACCACGCCGCGCGCCAGCTCAAGGTTGCGCCATCCGAGCTGCGCCGGCGCAATTTCATCCCGGCCGATGCCATGCCCTACAAGACCGCGCTGGGCTTGAACTACGACAGCGGCGACTTCGCCAAGAACATGGATGACGCGCTCAAGACCGCCGACTACGCCGGATTCAAGTCTCGCCGGGCGCAAGCGAAGGCGCGCGGGCGGTTGCGCGGCTTCGGCATAGCCACATATATCGAGCAATGCGGCGGCGGCTTCGACGAGGCGGCGGAGATCCGCTTCGACCCCAGCGGCGCGGCAACGGTCATCGTTGGCTCGCAATCTTCCGGCCAGGGTCACCAGACCGCCTACGCCCAGCTGGCCGCCGACGGACTCGGCATTCCGTTCGATCGCGTGCGCGTGCACCAGGGTGACACCGACATCGTCGGCTTCGGTCGCGGCACCGGCGGTTCGCGCTCGCTGCCGGTGGGCGGCGTCGCGGTGACGTTGGCGGTCAAGCGCATCATCGACAAGGGCAGAACGATCGCCGCCCATCGGCTGGAAGCCGCCGAGGCCGATCTCGAATTCGCCGACGGCTTCTATGTCGTGGCCGGAACCGACAAGCGCATCGCCATGACCGATGTGGCGCAGGCGGCGTTCAACCCGCTGCTGCTGCCGCCCGGCTTCGAGCCCGGCTTCGACGAAAAGGCGCATTTCCTGCCCGCCGCGCACACCTTTCCCAATGGCTGCCACGCCTGCGAATTGGAGATCGATCCCGAGACCGGCGAAATCCGCATCGAACGCTATGTCGTGGTCGACGATTTCGGCAATGTGGTGAACCCGCTGCTGCTGGCCGGCCAGGTGCATGGCGGCGTCGGCCAGGGTGTGGGCCAGGCGCTGGTCGAGAATTGCGTCTATGACGGCGCCAGCGGCCAGCTGCTGTCCGGTTCGTTCATGGATTACGCCATGCCGCGCGCCGCCGACATTCCGCCGGTCGAGTTCGCCTTTAACGTCGTGCCGTGCACGACCAACCCGCTGGGCTTGAAGGGCGCAGGCGAGGCCGGCGCCATAGGCGCGCCGCCGGCGGTGATCAACGCGGTGGTCGATGCGCTGGCCGAGCTGGGCATCGATGCTATCGACATGCCGGCGACGCCGCACAGCGTGTGGCGCGCTATCCGCCAAGCAGGCGCAAAACGATGAACGCCGAGCGCCAGGCGCTGCTCGAAGCCGCGCGCCTGGCCGCGCGCCAGGCGGCGGACATCATCCTCAAGGTCTATGCGACGTCCTTCGACGTGCGCCACAAAGCTGACAAATCGCCCGTCACCCTGGCCGACGAAGAGGCCGAGCGCCTCATCATCGCCGCGCTGAAAAAGGCCGCGCCGGATATTCCGGTGATCGCCGAGGAACAGGCCGCAGCCGAGGGACTGTCCAAGATCGTGCCGCCGCGCTTCTGGCTGGTCGATCCGCTCGACGGCACCAAGGGCTTTGTCGCGCGCGAAGACGAATTCACCGTCAATATCGGGCTGGTGGAAAACAATCGCCCGGTGTTGGGCGTGGTCGGCGTACCGACAAGGGGCTTGATCTATGCGGCGTCCGGGCCGGGCACCGCCACGCGCCAGCGCGGCGAATCCGCGCCCGAGCCGATCTCGGCGCGGCTGCCGCCGGCCACGCCGGTGGTTGTGACCAGCCGGACCAACGGCCCGTCGCGGCGGATCGACGCCTATCTGGCGCAGCTTCCCGGCGCCGAACGTCGCGCCCTGGGCAGCGCGGTCAAATTCTGTCTCTTGGCCGAGGGCACGGCCGATCATTATCCGCGCTATGGCGAGACCCATGAATGGGACACCGCCGCCGGACAGGCGATCCTCGAAGCCGCGGGCGGCAGCGTGGTGACGCTCGACGGCGCGCCCTTCCTCTACGGCAAGCCGGGCTACCTCAATCCGGGCTTCATCGCCCGCGGGCGGACGTGACTGAATTGCTGCCGCCAGCCGCGCTCGGCCGCGCGGCCGCGCTGTTGCGCGAAGGCAAGCTGGTCGCCTTCCCGACCGAGACGGTCTACGGCCTGGGCGGCGACGCCACCAACGAAAGCGCGGTGGCCGCGATCTTCGCCGCCAAGGAGCGCCCGCAATTCAATCCGCTGATCGTGCATGTGGCCGACCTCGCCGCCGCCGAGAAACTTGCCGCGTTCGGCGCCCGCGCCCGCTCGCTGGCGCAAAAATTCTGGCCGGGGCCGCTGACCCTGGTGTTGAAGCGCGCGGCGGATTGCCCGGTGGCGTTGCTGGCCGGAGCCGGACTGGACACGCTGGCGTTGCGCGTGCCGGCGCACCCGCTGGCGCAAAGCCTGCTGCGCGCCGCGGGATTGCCACTGGCGGCGCCGAGCGCCAACCGCTCGGGCCATGTCAGCCCGACCACCGCCGCGCATGTGCTGGACGAGCTGGACGGCCGCATTGCTGCCGTGCTCGACGGCGGCCCGTGCCCGATCGGCATCGAATCGACCATCGTCGATCTCAGCGCCAACCAGCCAGTGCTGCTGCGGCCCGGCGGCGTGGTGGCGGAAAACATTGAAAAAATCCTCGGACCCATCGCCCGCGCCGGTGCGGGCGGCCGGATACGCGCCCCCGGCATGCTGGAGCGGCATTACGCCCCGTCCCTGCCGCTGCGCTTGAACGCAGCTTCCGTGGCCAAGACCGAGGCGCTGATCGCTTTCGGGCCGAATCCGTTGCCGGGCGCGGCGCGCAGCATTTCACTCAGTCCTACCGGCGATCTCCACGAGGCCGCGGCGCGGCTGTTCGCAGCCTTGCGCGCGCTCGACAATGCCGAATTCTCGGCCATCGCTATCATGCCCATTCCCGAACGGGGCCTGGGCCTGGCCATCAACGACCGGCTTGCCCGCGCGGCGCGGGGGCGATAGGGCTAAGACATGGATGTAAAAGAAAAGACCGGGATCGAGGAGACGCTCGCCCGCCTTCAGGCGGTCCTGGGCGAAAAAGGCGCGATCGCCGATCCCGCCGGCATGGCGCCCTATCTCGCCGAGCAGCGCGAGCTTTACCGCAGCAAGGCGCGGTTGGTGCTGCGCCCGGCTTCGACCCGGGAAGTCGCCGAGGCGGTGAAGCTGTGCGCCGAAGCAGGCATTCCAATCTATCCACAGGGCGGAAATACCGGCCTCTGCGGCGGCGCGGTTTCAACCCCGGACGGCGTGTTGTTGAGCCTCGGGCGGATGAACCGGGTGCGCGAAATCGACCCGATCAACTTCACCATCACCGTCGAGGCGGGCTGCGTGCTGGCCGAAGTGCAGCGCGCGGCCGAGAAGGCCGACCGGCTCTTTCCCTTGAGCCTGGGCGCCGAGGGCTCGTGCCAGATCGGCGGCAATCTTTCGACCAATGCCGGCGGCATCAACGTGCTGCGCTACGGCAACATGCGCGAATTGACCCTGGGCCTGGAAGTGGTGCTGGCCGACGGCAGAATCTGGAACGGGCTCAGGGGCTTGCGCAAGAACAACACCGGCTATGATTTAAAGCAGCTGTTCATCGGCGGCGAGGGCACGCTCGGCATCATCACTGCCGCGACGCTCAAGCTCTTCCCCCGGCCGCGCGAGACCGAGACCGCGTTCCTCGGCTTGAAGCGCATCGAGGACGTGATGCAGCTTTTCGCCCGCGCCCGCTCCGCCAGCGGCGATCAGCTCACGGGATTCGAGCTGGTGCCGCGCATCGGCCTCGACAACGCGATTTCGAGCGGCGTCAATCTGCACGATCCGCTCAAGACCCAGCACGACTGGTACGCGCTCCTGGAAGTGTCGTCGAGCCAGAAGGACAGCGGGTTGCGCGGCGCGCTCGAGAATCTGCTCGCCGATGCCATGGAGTCCGGGCTGGTGCAGGACGGCGTCATCGCCGAAAGCGAGGCGCAACGCAACGAGCTGTGGCGCATCCGGGCCGCGCTGGCCGAGCTGCAAGGCGCGCTCGGCGGCAGCATCAAGCACGATGTATCGGTGCCGGTGAGCCGGGTCGCCGATTTCATCCTCAAGGCCAATGCCGCCGTGACCGCGAAGCTGCCCGGCATCCGCCCCTACCCCTTCGGCCATGTCGGCGACGGCAACATCCACTACAATTTGTCGCAGCCGGCGGGCGCCGACAAGGCCGTGTTCCTGGCGCGCTGGGCCGAGTTCAACCGCATCGTCCACGACATCGTGGTCGAGATGGGCGGCTCGATCAGCGCCGAGCACGGTATCGGCCTGGTCAAACTCGACGAGCTCGCGCATTACGCCAAGCCGCTCGAACTCGAATTGATGCGCCGGGTCAAGGCCGCGTTCGACCCCCAGGGAATCATGAATCCGGGCAAACTGCTGAAGCCCGCGCCGTGAGCGAATACGCCGCCCCCCTGCCGGAAATGCGTTTCGTGCTCGACGAGATCGCGGGCCTGCCGGAAATCGCCGCCCTGCCCGGCTGCGAGGGTGCGTCCGCCGATACGGTCGACGCCGTGCTGGAGGAAGCGGCCAAATTCGCCGGCAAGGTGCTGTCGCCCTTGAACCGCAGCGGCGACATCGAGAAAAGCCGGCTCGAAAACGGCGTGGTGCGCAGCCCCAAGGGATTCAAGGAGGCCTATCAAGGCTTTGCCGAAGGCGGTTGGGCTGGCCTTGCGGCGCCGCCCGAGCATGGCGGCCAGGGCCTGCCGGCCGCGCTCGCCACCGCGGTGTTCGAAATGTGGAACGCGGCCAATCTGTCGTTTTCGCTGTGCCCGATGCTATCGATCGGGGCGATCGAGCTCCTGGCCCTGCAAGGCAATGCCGAGCAGAAGCAGATTTACCTGCCCAAGCTGGTCTCCGGCGAATGGACCGGAACCATGAACCTGACCGAGCCGCAGGCCGGCTCCGATCTGGGTGCGCTGCGCACGCGCGCGGTGAAGGAAGGCGACCACTACCGCATCACCGGGCAGAAGATCTTCATCACCTACGGCGAGCACGATCTGACCGACAATATCATTCACCTGGTGCTGGCGCGGCTGCCCGATGCGCCGCCCGGCACGCGCGGTATCTCGCTGTTCCTGGTGCCCAAATTTTTGGTCAACCCGGACGGCTCGCTCGGCGCGCGCAACGATATCCGGGCCCATTCGATCGAGCACA
>DATNMV010000046.1:0-2384 GCA_035602175.1 Allostellaceae bacterium | reverse complement strand
GCAGATCGCGGCTTCGGTGCTGGGCCTGCCGATCGAGAAAGTGCGGGTGGTGACCGGCGATACCGAGCGCACGCCCTATGGCGGCGGCACCTGGGCCTCGCGCGGCGCCGGCATCGGCGGCGAGGCGGTGCTGCAGGCGGCTCACGCCTTGAAGCAGAACATTCTCGAGCTCGCCGGAATCATGCTGCAAACCCCGGCGGCGGAGCTCGATCTCGCCGAAGGTTGGGTCACCGACCTGGCCGGCGCGCGCCGCATCGGCCTCGACGAGGTCGGCCGCACAGCCTATTTCCGCGGCGACACCCTGCCGCCCGGTACCCAGCCCGAAATGTCGGCGACGCGCCATTACATGCCCAAGCTCTACCCCTTCGCTTTCACCAACGGCGTACAGGGCTCGTATCTCGAGCTCGACGCCGAAACCGGCTTCGTCCGGCTGTTAAAGCACTGGGTGGTCGAGGATTGCGGCCGCGTCATCAACCCTATGCTGGTGGACGAGCAGATCCGCGGCGGGGTGGTGCAGGGCATCGGCGGCGCGCTCTTCGAAGAGTGCATCTACGACGAGGCCGGCCAGCTCTTGAACGGCAACCTCGCCGATTACCTGGTGCCGATGGCGGCGGAAATGCCCGACATCGAAGTGGCGCATATCGAAACCCTCACCCAGGATTCGGCCTTGGGCGCCAAGGGCGCGGGCGAGGCCGGCACCGCGGGCGCGCCGGCGGCGGTGATGAACGCGGTCAACGACGCGCTCAAGCCCTTCCAGGTGCGGATTTCGACCCAGCCGATGACGCCGCAACGCATCTTGAAGGCGCTCGGCAAGGTCTGATTCTATCCCGCGCTTGCCGCATAGGCCGCGAGGCGGTCCAGGCTCTGGCTCCAGCCGGTTTCCATCCCTTGAAGATAAGCCGCGGCATAATCGACCAAGGCCGTGCCACGCGTGTGCAGGGTGAGCTTGGTCTTGCCGCTTCCGGCATCGGCAAAGGTGACGGTGGTGAGCCCGTCGATGATGGGCTTGCCGTCCTTGTCGGTCGCGATATTGGTGAAAACCAGCCGCTCGAGCGCCACGATTTCGCGATAGATGCCGCCGCACGGATATTCGGCGCCATCGGGCGCGCGCATGACGATGCGCCAGGATCCTCCGACCCGCGCATCCAGCGTGCAGACCGGGTTCGAAAACCCTTTCGGCCCCCACCATTGTGCCAGCCGCTGCGGATCGGTCCACGCCTTCCAGACCAGGTCGCGCGACGCGTCGTAAACCCGCGTGATGGTGATCTCGCGCTCAACCGGTTTGGCGCCGCTCATGCCGTCGCTCCCACATATCCGGCCAGGCGATTGAGCGTCTGGTTCAAGCCCTCGACCGCGCCGTATTTCTCGACCACGTCATCGCGCTCGGCTGCGCTGTCGAACAGCATGCGCATCACGAGCCTGGTCTTGCTGCCCTCCTCGGCGAAGGTCACGGTGACGTGGAATTTCGGGCTGACGTGGTCGTAGGCCAGGAGCGAAGGTTTCATGACCTGGGTGAAGACGATCTCGTTGTCGTAATCGGTGCCGTCGGGACCGTGCATGATGAATCGCCACACGCCGCCCGGCCGCACGTCCATTTCGTGAATCGTGTTGGTGAAGCCGTTCGGTCCCCACCACTTCGCTATGTGCTTCGGGTCGGTCCATGCCGCCCAAACCAGCGCGCGCGGCGCATCGAGCAACCGCGTGGCGGTGATTTCCCGGCGGGCGCTGTCCGCAGCCTCGCTATTTCTTGCGGCCATGTCGCTTCTCCTTTTTCTCATTTGCTTGCAGTTCGTGCAGGTAATCGTCCAGGCGATCCAGACGCGCATCCCACAGGCGGCGATAGCGCTCGAGCCACAAATCGACGTCCTTGAGGGTGTCCGGCGCGATCCGGCAGGGCCGCCATTGGGCATTGCGGCTGCGCGCGATCAACCCCGCCTGTTCCAGCACCTTGAGATGCTTGGAAACGGCGGGAAGACTCATGGCGAAGGGATGGGCCAACTCGGTCACCGTGGTTTCGCCCAAGGCGAGCCGCGCGAGAATGGCCCGGCGCGTCGGGTCGGCGAGGGCCGCGAAGGTGGCGCTGAGGCGGTCGGCCGTCATGGCATTATTAACCTACTTGTTAAATAACTAGTTAGTTAAATACAACGCGGGCCGCCGGATGTCAAGCCGGCACGGGCGATTCGGCCGGGCATTTTCATCGAATCGCATTGACTGAATTGTTGATCGGTTGAACAATAAGCTCATGAAGCTCGGCACCTTCATGATGCCGCTCCATCCGCCGGAGCGCGACTATTCCGAGACCCTCAAGGAGGATCGCGAGATGATCCTCCTCGCCGACAAGCTCGGCTACGAAGAGGCCTTCATCGGCGAGCACGTCACCGACC
>DATNMV010000045.1:0-3847 GCA_035602175.1 Allostellaceae bacterium | reverse complement strand
GGATTTCCCATCGCCAAGATCGCGGCCAAGCTGGCGGTGGGCTACACGCTGGACGAGCTCAAGAACGAGATCACCCGCACCACGCCGGCGAGTTTCGAGCCGACCATCGACTACGTCGTGGTCAAGATGCCGCGCTTCACCTTCGAGAAATTCCCCAGCGCCGAGCCCATCCTCACCACCTCGATGAAATCGGTCGGCGAGGCGATGGCGATCGGCCGCTCCTTCGCCGAAGCGGTGCAGAAGGCGCTGCGCTCGATGGAAACCGGCCTTACCGGCTTCAACGAGGTGGACATCCCCGGCGCGAGCCCCGGCGACAAGGAAGCTTTGCGCATCGAGTTGACCAAGCCCAAGCCCGACCGGCTGCTGCTGATCGCCCAGGCCTATCGCGCCGGGCTGACCACAGCCGAAATCCACGCCGCCTGCAAATACGACCCCTGGTTCCTCGAGGAAGTGGCGGCGGTGGTGGCGGCCGAGGCGCGGGTGAAAAAAGACGGGCTGCCCAAGGACGCAAACGGGCTGGCGCGGCTCAAGGGTTTGGGCTTTTCCGATGCGCGGCTGGGCGAACTCGCCCGGCTCGACGAGGAAGAGGTGGCGGCGCGGCGCGCCAAGCTCGGCGTCCACCCGGTGTTCAAGCGCATCGACACCTGCGCCGCCGAGTTCCCGTCGGCCACGCCCTATATGTATTCGACTTATGAAAGCCGGAATTCGGGCGCGCCCGAATGCGAGGCGCTGCCGAGCGCGCGCGACAAGGTGGTGATCCTGGGCGGCGGCCCCAACCGCATCGGCCAGGGCATCGAGTTCGATTATTGCTGCGTCCACGCCGCCTATGCGCTGAAAGAGGCCGGCATCGAGACCGTCATGGTCAATTGCAACCCCGAGACGGTCTCGACCGATTACGACACCTCGGATCGCCTCTATTTCGAGCCGCTCACCGCCGAGGACGTGATCGAGATCGTGCGCGTCGAGGAAACTCGAGGCAATCTCAAGGGCGTGATCGTGCAGCTGGGCGGCCAGACGCCGCTGAAGCTGGCGGCCGCGCTCGAAGCCGCCAAGATCCCGATCCTCGGCACCTCGCCCGACGCCATCGACCTGGCCGAGGACCGGCGGCGCTTCCAGCAATTGCTGCAGCAGCTCAAGCTGCTCCAGCCCGAGAACGGCACCGCCACCTCGGCCAAGGAGGCGGAGGAGATCGCGACCCGCATCGGCTATCCGGTGGTGATCCGGCCGTCCTACGTGCTGGGCGGCCGCGCCATGGAGATCGTGCACGACGATGCGGGCTTGAAACGCTACGTGACCCAGGCGGTCAAGGTCTCGGGCAAGAACCCGGTGCTGATCGACCGCTATCTCCAGGACGCGATCGAGGTCGACGTCGACGCGCTGGCCGACGGCAAGCAGGTGTTCATCGCCGGCATCATGGAGCACATCGAGGAGGCGGGCATTCATTCCGGCGACAGCGCCTGTTCGCTGCCGCCCTATTCGCTGCCGCCGGCGGTGGTGAAGGAGATCGAAAAGCAGACCAAGGCGCTGGCATTGGCGCTCAAGGTGGTGGGGCTGATGAACGTGCAATTCGCGGTCAAGGACAAACTGGTCTATGTGCTGGAGGTCAATCCGCGCGCCTCGCGCACCGCGCCTTTTGTGGCGAAAGCGACGGGCTTGCCCATCGCCAAGATCGCGGCGCGGGTGATGGCGGGCGAGAAGCTCGCCGGTTTCGATCTCAAATCGCGCGCGCTGCGCCGGCACGTCGCGGTGAAAGAGGCCGTTTTTCCCTTCGCCCGCTTTCCCGGCGTCGATCTGATCCTGGGGCCGGAGATGAAATCGACCGGCGAGGTGATGGGGCTCGACGCCGATTTCGGCCGCGCCTTCGCCAAGTCGCAATTGGGCAGCGGCGTGTCGCTGCCGCTTCAAGGCACGGTGTTCGTCTCGGTCAGGAACCGCGACAAGCCTGGCATGATCGCGCCGTGCCGGCGGCTTTCGGAAATGGGCTTCGCGCTGATGGCGACGCGCGGCACCGCCGCGGCGCTGGCCGAGGCCGGGCTTGCGGTGGAGACCGTCAACAAGGTGCTGGAGGGCCGCCCGCACATCGTCGACCGCATGCTGTCGGACGAGGTCCAGCTGGTTTTCAACACCACCGAGGGCGCACGCGAGATCGCCGACAGCTTCACGCTGCGGCGCACCGCCCTGGCGAACGCCATCCCCTATTACACCACCGTGGCGGGCGCGCGGGCGGCGGTGGAGGCCATTTCCGCCCTCAAAAGCGGCGGCCTTGAAGTCGCTGCGCTTCAATCCTATTTTGAGGGATCGTATTGAGCGTCTTCAACCCGTAAGGGCTTGAGGACGCTCAGATTTTTCAGTAAACCGCCCGACTCGAAGGTTCCAAGAGGCGTCGAATCATGGCCAAACTGCCGATGACCAACGATGGCTATGCCCGGTTGCAGGATGAGCTGAAACGGCTCAAATCCGTCGACCGGCCGGCCATCATCCGCGCCATTTCCGAGGCGCGCGACCACGGCGACATCTCGGAGAACGCCGAATACACCTCCGCGCGCGAGCGCCAGGGGTTTATTGAGGGACGAGTTCTAGAACTCGAGGACAAGATCGCGCGCGCCGAGGTGATCGACGTCTCCAAGCTTTCGGGCAAGGTGGTGAAGTTCGGCGCGACCGTCACGCTCGCCGACGAAGAGACCGACGAGAAGATGATCTATCAGATCGTCGGCGAGGACGAGGCCGATATCGGCAAGGGGCGCCTCTCGGTGACCTCGCCGCTGGCGCGCGCGCTCATCGGCAAGGGCATTTCGGATTCGGTCGAGGTGACGACGCCGCGCGGCGGCGCACGCAGCTTCGAGATCGTCAAGGTCCAGTTCCGCTAAAATTCGATCCTTCGCGTCGAGCGCATCCGGCTGGTATTTGGCGGTACGGATGGCGTGCGCGAAGCGCCGATCCGCCTCAGCCTGCCGCCTGTGCTCGCTTCGGGAACAATTGCGGCCGCATCTTCGGATGGCTCGGCATGGTCTTCGGCGCATAGGGCGTCTCGGCGCCGAGTTCCTCGGCGGCGTGCCAGGCCCAGCGCGGATCCCACATGGCGGCGCGCGCAAGGCAGACCAGATCCGCCTTGCCGGATGCGACGATGTCCTCGGCCTGCTGATAGCCGGCGATCAGGCCGACGGTCATGGTGGTGATGCCGCTCTCGCGCTTGACCTTCTCGGCGAACGGAACCTGGTAACCCGGCGCGAGCGGAATCTTCTGCTTCGGGTCGAGCCCGCCGGTGGAGACGTCCATGTAGTCGCAGCCGAGCTTCTTGAGTTCCTTCGCCAGCACCACGGTTTCCTCCGGCGTCCAGCCGCCATCGACCCAGTCGGTGGCCGACACGCGGATGCCGAGCGGCTTCTGTTCAGGCCATACCGCGCGCACCGCCTTGTAGACTTCGAGAGGGAAGCGGATGCGGTTTTCGGTCGAACCGCCGTATTCGTCGGTGCGCTTATTCGACAGCGGCGACATGAATTGGTGCAGCAGATAGCCGTGGCCGCCGTGCAGCTCGATCACGTCGTAGCCGATGCGGTCGACGCGCTTGGCCGCCGCGGCGAATTCGCCGATGCAGCGCTTGATGTCGTCCTTGGTCATGGCATGCGGCACCGGCCAGCCGGTATCGTAGGGAATGGCCGACGGCGCCTCGGGGATCCAGCCGCCTTCCTCTTTCGTCAGAATCGGCTTGCCGCCGGCCGCCGGCGGCGTGGTCGGGCCTTTGCGTCCCGCATGCGCCAGCTGCACGCCGAGCTTCGCGACGCCGTAGGTACGGCAGAAATCGTGCACGCGCTTCAACGCCGCTTCGTTGTCGTCGGAATACATGCCG
>DATNMV010000044.1:0-9112 GCA_035602175.1 Allostellaceae bacterium | reverse complement strand
GCGCTCTTTCTGCGCGTCGTAATATTCGACGCCGAGCGCGCGGTCGCCCTTGTCGTTCATCAGCACACGCGTGACGTAGCTGTGCGCGCGGAAATCCGCGCCGGCCTTCTGCGCCGCCGGAAGATAGGTCACCAGCGGATTGGCGAGCGCGCCGATCGGACAACCGGCGTCGCACCAGCCGTCGTAGATACAGGCCGGGCGACCCTTGTAAGGGCGGCTCAGGATCGCCTGCGGCATCGGTGCGGTGCGCTGGCCGATGGCGGCGAAGCCCTTGGCCATGACTTCGGCCTGGCGGAACGTCTTGAGCGCCGGCAGCGGATAGGGCGCGCCGGGCGGGCGCCACACCTCGGCCTTGGCGTCGCCCGAGACGCCGACCTCGATCTGGATGCGGTCGTAATAAGGCCGAAGCTCGGCGTAGGAGATCGGCCAATCGAGGCCGCGACCGTATTGCGTCTTCATCCGGAAATCCTCAGGATGAAGCCGCGGCCAGTTGGCGTAGTGGTGGAGCGCCGCGCCGCCGAAGCCCGAGCCGGTGTTGAAGTTGTGCGCGATCGGGTTCTTGCCGTCGAGCTGCACCGGTGGCGTACCCCACTTGAGACGGCGGCTCCAGATCTGGCTGCTGACCAGATCGCTGAGCTGCCAGGCCGGCCCTTGTTCCAGCACCACCACCTTCTTGCCGCCGTGGCCGAGCTTGGCCGCAAGCAGGATGCCGGCGGCGCCGCCGCCGACGATGACCGCATCGACCTTGTCGCCCTGCGCCATGGCTACCACTTCCTTTCGGGCGTGATGTGCGGCATGTAGGGAACGCCAAGCTTCTCGAAGCCCTCGACCGTGCCATAGACCACGTCGGTCGCGTCGTTCCGGAGCACGAAATAGAAGAACGGCGACGGCGGGCCTTCCCAGCCGTCGGCCGGCTTGGCGCTGAACGTCTTGACGAATTCGATCTTCTGCGGCGGCTCAAGCGCGACAAAGCGCTTCTGGTAGGCCACCTGGCTTGCGCCGTCGAGACCTATCAGGCCGGCGCGGTAGAAATTGACGTAAGGCGGCGGGATGCTGACCGAGCGCGCGATTAGCAAACAATCATCGGGCGCGCCCGAAAGCTGGTGGTCGATGTAGTTGGCGATGCCGGCGTCCTTGGCGCCGGGCAGCAGGACATCACCCAGGGATTCGATGCTCGCGGCCTCGTCCTCGCTCAAGGTCTGCAGCGGCAGGTCGCGCGCTTTGGCCTCGCGTGGCGTCAGGACCATGTCGACGCCGTCGACGGTGAAAACCAGCGCGCCGATGGCGGCGCCCTTGAGCACCACTCTGCGTGGCAGCATGATCCCTCCCCTTCCCGCGCGCCCGCGCGGCGTTTTTATATTGCGATAAGTTTAGTCCTTCCACGACGGGGTTGCGAGCGCTTCCCGCTCAGGCGCCGCCGATCCTTTCCAGCGCGGCATCGAGCCGCGCCAGCGCCGCGCGCGCCTGGGATTCGCGCTCGCGCTGCTCCTCCACCGCCTCGGGCTTGGCCTTGGCGACGAATTGCTCGTTGCCGAGCTTGGCAGCGATCTTGTCGAGCTCGCCGCGTACCGCCGCCGCCTCTTTCTTGAGCCGCGCGCGCTCCTTGCCGAGATCGATTGCGCCCTCGAGGTCCAAAAGCAACGAGGCTTTCTCC
The DNA here is from genome assembly GCA_035602175.1 of Allostellaceae bacterium. GTDB lineage: Bacteria > Pseudomonadota > Alphaproteobacteria > ATCC43930 > CGMCC-115725 > REEB95. The sequence continues at coordinate 7,458 of DATNMV010000044.1, read as the reverse complement.
ACGACCACCTGAATGGAATTCTGCTTGGCCGGTGATCCCGCATCGGCCGGGTGGATTTGCTTCAGCCGGGCCAGGCGCCGGATCGCATCGCTGTGGCGCGCGATCCATTCCTTCTGCCCCGTGCCCGCCTCGGTGAGATAGGCCAAGATCTCGCTCCCCGGTGGTACGTTCATCTCCGCGCGCGCGGTGCGGATCTGCGCGATCAGGCTGACCACCCAATCCATCTCCGCCGCCGCGTCGTGGTCGGCCAGTGCGGCGTCCAGCACAGGCCAGCGTGCGGATATCAGCATTCCGGCCTTGTCACCGGCAAAGTTCTTCCACAATTCCTCGGTGATGAACGGCATGACCGGATGCAGCAGATGGACGATCTGGCTCAACACCCAGGAAGTGGTGGCGCGGGTTTCTGCTTTGGCCGCCACGTCGTTGCCGGTCAGGATCGGCTTGGAAAACTCGACATACCAGTCGCAGAAATTTCCCCAGGTGAAATGATAGAGCGCGTCGGCCGCGGCGTTGAACTCGAAAACCTCGATGGCATTGGTGACGCGCGATGCCGTTTGCGCCAGCGACGACACGATCCAGCGATTGACCGTGAGCTTGGCCTTGGCCGGATCGAATTTCGGATCGAGCTTGCATTCGTTCATCTCGGCGAAGCGCGCGGCGTTCCACAGCTTGGTGGCGAAGTTGCGGTAGCCTTCGATGCGGCTGGTCGAAAGTTTTATGTCGCGGCCCTGCGCCGCGAGCGCGGTGAGGGTGAAACGCAGCGCATCGCAGCCATAGGTTTCGATAGTGGCGATGGGGTCGACGATATTGCCCTTGGACTTGGACATTTTCTGGCCGCGTTCGTCGCGCACCAGCGCGTGGATATAGACCGTCTTGAACGGCACCTCGCCCATGAATTTAAGACCCATCATCATCATGCGCGCGACCCAGAAGAAGATGATGTCGAAGCCGGTCACCAACACGTCGGTCGGGTAATAACGCGCGAGATATTTCGTCTGCTCCGGCCAGCCCAGGGTCGAGAACGGCCACAGCGCCGAGGAGAACCAGGTGTCGAGCACGTCCTCGTCGCGTTGCAGCGGGGTCGGCTTGCCGTAATGCCGGGCCGCCGCGTTCATCGCCTCGGCTTCGGTTTCCTCGACGAACACCTTGCCATCGGGCGCGTACCAGGCCGGGATCTGGTGACCCCACCAGATCTGGCGCGATACGCACCAGGGCTGGATGTTGCGCATCCACTCGAAAAACGTGTTTTCCCATTGCCGCGGCACGAACACCGTGGATCCCCGTTCCACCGCCTCGATCGCCGGCTTGGCCAGCGTCTTGGCGTCTACATACCATTGGTCGGTGAGCCAGGGCTCGAGCACCACGCCCGAACGGTCGCCGTAAGGCACCGTCAAGCTGTGCGGCTCGGTCTTGGCGAGGAATCCGCCGGCTTCGAGATCGGCCAGAATCTTTTTCCGCGCGGCGAAGCGGTCCAGGCCGCGATAAGCCGCGGGCGCGTTCTCGTTGAGCCTGGCGTCGCGGTCGAGCACGTTGATGAACGGCAACCGGTGGCGCTGGCCGACGGCGAAATCGTTGAAGTCATGCGCCGGGGTGACCTTGACCGCGCCGCTGCCGGTCGCCGGATCGGCGTATTCGTCGGCGATAATCGGGATGTTCCGTCCCACCAGCGGCAGGATCGCGTGGCGCCCGACGAATGCGCGGTAGCGCTCGTCCTTGGGATTCACCGCCACGCCGGTGTCGCCCAGCATGGTTTCGGGCCGTGTTGTCGCCACGGTGATGAATTCGCCCGGCCGGCCGTCGATGGGATAATTCACGTACCACAGAGAGCCCTTGGTTTCGCGGCTTTCCACCTCGAGATCGGACACGGCGGTGTGCAGCCTGGGATCCCAATTGACCAGCCGCTTGTCGCGGTAGATCAGCCCTTCCTTATGGAGCGCGACGAACACCTTGCGGACGGCGGCGGAAAGCCCCTCGTCCATGGTGAAACGCTCGCGGCTCCAATCGGGCGAAGCGCCGAGCGCGCGCAACTGCCGCGTGATGGCGCCGCCGCTCTCGACTTTCCATTTCCACACGCGATCGATGAAGGCGCCGCGGCCCATATCCTGGCGCGAGATATTCCCCTGTTCGAGCTGGCGCTCCACCACCATTTGCGTCGCGATGCCGGCATGGTCGGTGCCCGGCTGCCACAGCGCGTCGCGCCCGCGCATGCGCTCGAAACGGATGAGAATGTCCTGCAGCGTATGGTTGAGCGCGTGGCCCATATGCAGGCTGCCGGTCACGTTGGGCGGCGGCATCATGATGCAAAAAGGCCGCTTGGGCGAATCGGGATGCGCCGCGAAGGCGCCCGATTTCTCCCATTGGGCGTAGATGCGGGCCTGGATCTCTGCCGGATCGAAGGTTTTGTCGAGCATGCCGCCCTGGTTTTAGGCGGACGCCCGCGTCACGGCAAGGCTCAGCGCTCCTGGGCCTCGCGGCCCAGGCGGGCGATTTCCTCGCGCACCACGCGCTCGATGATCTGCGGCAGGTTGCTGTCGAGCCAGGATTTGAGCAGCGGCTGAAGCAACTCGCGGGTCATGTCCTCGATCGCCTTACTGTCGGGCGCCTTGGCAACCGGCTCCACCTTGATTCGCGGTGCATCCTTGGCAAGCTCGGCGAGCGAAGCCACGGCGGCGGCGGCGGTTCCTTCGGAGATCAGTTTCCGGCTCTCCGGCTTGGACGCTTCCGGCGCTTCGCGCGTCTTGCGCGAGGCGATCGTCACCACCGAGCCGTCTTCCTCGACGCGCTGGGTCAGATCGAGAATGTCCTGACGCTCCGGGCCGTTGGCCGCACCGCCGGCGCGCGTAGCAGTCTCGCCGTCCTCGGCGATAATGCGGCGGATAGAAGCGAGTATTTCGTCCATCGAAGGATCGTCCTGGCGTTTCAGATCCGTCATGACCGTCTCTTCCCTCTGCTCCCTATGCGCCCCCATCAGGCGGTTACTACATATAGTATGGGAAGCTGGGAATAATTGCTAGTGCTAGTAAACCTCTACTGGCCGGGCCCGAAACCAAACCATTTGCCGCGCACCTCCTTGTAATAGCGCTCCACGTCGTAGAGGTCGACAGGCAACTGCAGATCGGCGGCGGTCAGGCGTCCCACTTGTTGCGCCAAGTTGAACTCGGCCACCGCCAGATCGTGCTGCGCCTTGGCCAGGTTGACGCGGTCGGCAAACAGCTCCTGTTCGGCGTTCAAGACGTCGAGCACGGTGCGCACGCCCACGCTCTGCTGCGCCTTGGTGCCCTCATAGGCGACCTCGTCGGCCTTGATGGCGGTGATCTGCGAGATCACGTTCGCGCGCTGCGCCTGGATGGTTTCCCAGGCCGCGGTTGCCCCCTGCACGGCGAAGCGCCGCGCGTCGTCGGTCAGGTTTTTGCTCTGGCCGACCTGCTGCTTGGCCTGGCGGCTTTGCGAATAGATTACCCCCGCCTCGTAGATCGGCATGCTGACCTGCGCCTCGATCAAGCCGTAGGTTTCCTCGTGCTTGGTCAGGAAATTGGGGTCATCCATGCGATTGATCTGGCCGACCAGGTTCAAGCTCGGCAGCAGCTGCGCCTCGGTGGCGGTGACGAAATCGCGCGACGCCTCTTCCGTGAACAGCGCCGAGATCACGTTCGGGTTTTTCACCGCAGCCAGGTTGAGCGCCTCGTCGCGGGTCATCGGCAGCGCCGGCCGCAGCTTGGGCTGAATCAAATCGCCCGGCTGATGGCCGACGAAGCGCGCGTAATTGGCGCGGTCGCTTTGCAGCGTGCCTTCGTCCTGCTGGCGTTGCGCCGTGGCGGCGGCCAGCCGCGCCTCGGCCTGCGACACGTCGGTGCGGGTCAAGATGCCAACGCGAAATTGCTCGCGCGTCTGGTCGAGCGTTTTGGACAGCACGTCCTCGCTCAGCTTGTCGAGATCAACGACGGATTGATCGCGCATCACGTCCAGATAGGCCGAGATGACGCTGAACAGCACCGTGCTTTCGGTGGCGACCAGATGGGCGCGTTCGGCCTTGACCGAATCCTCGGCCTGGGCGGTCTTGGCCACGGTCTGGCCGCCCTGATAAAGCGGCTGGGTCATGACCAGGTTGAGCGTGCGCGGATCGGCCATACCCTCCGACAAAACCGTGGCGGTAGAAGGAGTTGCCTCGAATTTCTCGCGTCCCGCAGAAGCGGTGAATTGGACCGTCGGCCGCCAGCCTCCGAGCGCCTGGCTCACGCCCTCGTCGACCGCGCGCAGATTGGCGCGCTCGGCCAGGATCTGCGGATTGGTGTTGTAGGTCTCGACCAGCGCGTCCTCGAGCGTCTCGGCCCGTGTCCCACTCGCAAAGCTCACAACGGCGGAAAAACCCAGCACAAAAGCGAGAACGCGGCGCATGTCGACCCCCGCCCCGGTCTCAGAACACGAAGCCCGGCGCCGGGGCAAAGCCCGGCAGATACGGCGTGCCCGCATCGAACACCGAACGGCGGCCGAGTGTCTTGCCCTGGCGGATCATCACCGTGGCTTGGCCGACCAGAGCGCCGCGCGGGCGCAGCACAGCAACCAGCCTTCCGCCTTCGGCGAGTTGTTCGGACACGGAGCGCGGAATTTCGGCGGCGGCGCCGTCGAGCAGGATGACGTCGTAGGGTGCGCCCGGCTTGAAGCCCTGCTCATGCGGGCCTTCGATCACGGTCGCGTTGGTCAGATTGAGCGCCGCGAGATTGGCGCGGGCCTGCGCCGCGAGTTCGCGGTCGGCTTCCACCGCCGCTACGCTCTGCGCCAGCAGCGCCACCGCGGCCGCGGCATAGCCGGTGGCCGCGCCCAGCACGAGCGCCTTGTCCTTGGGCCCGACCGCGGCGAGCTGAACCAGCCGCGCCAGCACCATCGGCTCCATCAGGAAGCGGCCCGGCTTGAGCTGAATGTCCTCGTCGACATAGGCGCTGTCGTGCAAGCCCACGGGCACGAAGCGCTCGCGCGGCAATTCGATGAACGCCGCCAGCACGCCGGGATGCGTCACCGTGTTGGTGCGCAATTGGCTTTCGACCATGGCGAGTCGCGCGGCGCGGAAATCACCAGAACTCATGTGAGGAACGAACCCTAACCGTCTGATTTATTACAAGAACTCAATACTAAACATAGGCGGCGGCGAGGACAATCCCGGAATCCCATATTTTCGGCGGGCGCAAAGGGGATTGACGGCCCTCGGCTTGCCTAGGCCGGCCGCCAGGGCCTATATCTCGTGGCCCTTCCGGCATGGAAGGGGTTCCGCCTCCGGCCGGATGGCAGAGTGGCTATGCAGGGGACTGCAAATCCCCGTACAGCGGTTCGATTCCGCTTCCGGCCTCCATGGATTAACGCCCCCAATCAGAGCGCGCGGGTCGGCCAGTTGATGGTGCGCCACATATGCGCCGAGGGGCTGTCGTCGAAACCCAGCCCCGCTTCCGGCTGGCGGAAATTGCGGCCGATGATGTCGGTAAAATCCGCCATGTCGACCTTGGCGTTGGGATCGAAGGCGTAGATGTCGTTGATGGTGATGAGCCGCCCGGTCATGTACCATTTGTGCTGGCGCAGCTTTTCGTAAGCGGCCTGGATATAAGGCTCTGGTCGGTAACCTTCGCCGAACAGCTTCACATAGAGCGCGGGATATTCGTAGCCGACATCCGGATCGGGGAAGAAGCGCAGCACCTGATGCGAGCGGATCGCCCAGGCGACCTCCTCGTCGACATAGGGCGCCACCAGCTGCGCCGCCCAATAGCCGTGATCGCCGCGGATGAAGCCCATGATCGAAATATCGTGCAGCAGGCAGGCCAGGATCACCTTCTCGGGATGACCCGCCTTCTTGGCCAGGGTTGCGCTTTGCAGCACGTGGTTGGCCGGGAAGAAGCGGTATTTGAAGAAATCGAGCAGATGCGGCTTGTCCGGCATCCGCTTGAGCCGCTTGTCGTGGCTCATCAGCAGCGGCTTCCCGTCGGCGCGGATGAACGGCGTCAGCACCGGCGCGGTCGGGTCCTTTTCGCCCGAGGTGTAGATCACCGAGCTGCACGGCACCGCCTCGAGCGCCTCGATCTCGGCGTGTTCCAGCTCGTCGGCGCGCGCGGACAGGCTCTTGCCTTCGGGCATTTTTATCTCCTCCCGGACAACCCGCCCAGTATAGCGCCGGGCGCCGCCGCGGTCAGGCGCCAACGTCTGGTCCCAGGCACGGGAAATTAGACTTTCCAAAACCCCTGCCAAGCTATAGTTACGCTTGCGGCCAAGGGCTTCTGGGCTTGTTCCGGGGTAGCTCAGCGGTAGAGCAACCGGCTGTTAACCGGTTGGTCGTCGGTTCGATCCCGACCCCCGGAGCCATCTGATGAAAGGGGCGGTCCCCAAGACCGCCCCTTTCGATTCACCGCCTCTTTCGTTTTCAGGCGCGCGCCGGGAAGAGCTTCTTGATCCGCGCCGACAGCCCGTGGCGGAACCGCTCGCGCCACACCACGCCCTGGCTTTCGACCCAGTTCAACTGGATGACGCGGCGCGGGCCGCTGGCGGGATGGTGGCCGTGCCAGGAATGCGGCGTCACCAGGAAGGCCAAGAGCGTACCGGCGGCGGGCGGAACCTCGGCCACCATGTCGTCGAGACCCTTGTTCGAGCGCAGTAGGCGCAAGCGCCCGCCCGGCGCTTCCCATGCCTCGTTCATGTAGATCAGCACGGTGATGATCTTCGACCGCGTGTCGGTGTGAATCTGCCCGTCGCCCATCCGCGCCTGGCCGCGCACCGTCACCATGGTCGGCTTGCCGGAGAGATCGACCGAGAATTTGCGCGCGAAGGCATCGCGCATCGCATCGCCCTCGATCTCGGCGAGGAAGCGGGCGAAGGCCGGACCGTAATCGAGCTCGCCGGCGGGGAAGCTGCCCGGCCGGTCGACCTTGGGATAATCGGCGGAAATCGCGCGTCGTGCGGCTTCGGGCAGAAAACCCGGCACGATCACATAGGGAAAGGGATCGGTGGCGAGATCCGCGCGGGCGAAGGCCGCCAGATCGATCAATGACGCGCCGCCGCGCGCGTCTTTATCCGAACCGCCCCGTTTCATCACCGAATCCATCCCGGCATCATAGCCGCGCCGCTTTCGGCCCGCTACACTCGCGCGCCATGAAAAAGCGGGAAAAGCGCGTCAAAATCATCAGCCGCAAGCGCGGCTTTCGCGGATTCTTCCGCGTCGATGTTTATCGCCTCAAACACCGCCTGTTCGGCGGCGGCTGGAGCGCCGAAATCGAGCGCGAAATCTACGAGCGCGGCCGCACCGCCGGCGTGTTGCTTTACGATCCGAAGCGCGACGCGGTGGTGCTGGTCGAGCAGTTCCGCTTGCCCTCGCTGCTCGCCGGGTTCTCCGGCTGGGAGCTGGAGATGGTCGCCGGCATCATCGGCCCCCAGGACGGCAGCCCCGCCGCGGTGGTCATGCGCGAGACCAAGGAGGAAACCGGC
>DATNMV010000043.1:0-2502 GCA_035602175.1 Allostellaceae bacterium | reverse complement strand
TTTCGCCGGGCTGGTCGCGGGCGGCGCTCATCCGAGCCCGCTGCCGCACGCCCATGTGGTCACGACCACCACGCACAAGACCCTGCGCGGCCCGCGCGGCGGCATGATCCTTTGCAACGACGAAGAGATCGGCAAGAAGATCAATTCCGCCGTCTTCCCCGGCTTGCAAGGCGGACCGCTGATGCATGTCATAGCATCCAAGGCGGTCATGCTGGGCGAGGCGCTCCGGCCCGAATTCAAGGCTTATGCCCGCGCCGTGGTGGACAATGCCCGCATCCTCGCCGCGACCTTGGCCGAACGCGATCTCGCCATCGTCTCCGGCGGCACCGATACGCATCTCATGCTGGTCGATCTCCGGCCCAAGAAACTCACCGGCAGCAAGGCCGAGATTCATCTCGAGCGCGCCGGCATCACCTGCAACAAGAACGGAATTCCGTTCGATCCCGAAAAGCCCACCGTCACCTCGGGCGTGCGCCTCGGCAGCCCCGCCGGCACCACGCGCGGCTTCGGCCAGGCCGAGTTCCGGCACGTCGGCGAACTGATCGTCGAGGTTCTCGATGGCCTGGCGTCCAACGGAGAAGACAATGCCGCAGTCGAAGCGGCGGTGAAAAAGCGCGTTCAGGCCCTGTGCACGCGCTTCCCGATCTATCCGCAAGGTCCGGGTTGACCCTATGACAGGGGGAGGATAACGAAATGCGTTGCCCGTTCTGCGGATGCGAGGACACCCAGGTCAAGGATTCGCGGCCGACCGACGACAAGGCCGCCATCCGCCGCCGCCGGCTGTGTCCCAATTGCGCCGCGCGCTTTACGACATTCGAGCGCGTGCAGCTGCGCGAGCTCACGGTGGTGAAGAAGAACAATTTGCGCGAACCGTTCGAGCGCGACAAGCTGGCGCGTTCGGTGCAGATCGCGCTGCGGAAGCGCCCGGTCGAGGGCGAGCGGATCGAACGCGCCATCAACTCCATCGTCCGCCAGCTCGAAAGCTCGGGCGAAACCGAAATCCCGAGCGAGATGATCGGCGAGCTGGTGATGGAAACGCTGGCGACGCTCGACCAGGTCGCCTATGTGCGCTTCGCCTCGGTCTATCGCAATTTCCGCGAGGCCAAGGATTTCGGCGAATTCATCGGCCGGCTCGGCGCCGACCGCGATTGAGGAAAGCCGCATGAGCAGAGACCGGGGGCCGATGCGCGCGGCATTGGCGTTGGCGCGGCGCCGGCTGGGCTCGACCTGGCCCAACCCGAGCGTCGGTTGCGTGATCGTGAAAGACGGCGTGGTGATCGCGCGCGGCGCGACGCAAGCGGGCGGCCGGCCGCATGCCGAGACCGTGGCGCTGGCCCGCGCCGGCAAGGCGGCAAAAGGCGCCACCGCTTATGTCACGCTCGAGCCCTGCAGCCATCACGGCAAGACCCCGCCTTGCGCCGAAGCGTTGATCGCCGCCGGCGTCGCGCGCGTCATCGTCGCCGCGCAGGATCCCGATCCGCGGGTTTCGGGAAAGGGAATTGCCGCGCTGCGCGCTTCCGGCATCGAGGTCGAGCTCGGCCTGTGCGCCGCCGAAGCCGAGGAGGTCAACGCGGGATTCTTTACCCTGATGCGCCTCGGCCGCCCGATCGTGACCTTGAAAGTGGCGGCCTCGCTCGACGGGCGCATTGCCGTCGCGTCGCGCGAAAGCCGCTGGATCACCGGCGAATCCGCCCGCGCCCGCGTCCACCTGTTGCGCGCCACGCATGACGCGGTGATGGTGGGCAGCGGCACGGTCATCGCGGACGATCCGGAATTGACCTGCCGCCTGCCGGGCATGGCGAACCGCAGCCCGGTCCGCATCGTTGCCGACGGCTCCTTGCGCGTGCCGCTGACCGCGCGCGTGGTGGCGACGGCGCGCGAGGTGCCGACCTGGTTCGTGGTCCGCCACGGCATATCCGGCGACCGCCGCGAAGCCTTCCGGGCGTGCGACATCGAGATCGTCGACGTGCCGGAGACGCCGACGGGCGAGACCGACCTCGCCGCCGCGCTCAAGGTGCTGGGCAAGCGCGGCATCACCCGGCTCCTGGTCGAGGGCGGCGCCACCATCGCCACCGCGCTACTGCGCGCCGACCTGGTCGACCGCCTGTGCTGGTTTCACGCGCCCAGCGTGATCGGCGGCGACGGCTTGCCCGCGTTGACCGCCATGGGCCTCGATGTCCCCGCCCAGGCCCCGCGCTTCGCGCGGCTGGCGCTCGAGACGGTGGGCGAGGATGTGCTGGAAACCCTCGGGCGCGCGGCCTAAATTCTCGCCATGTTCACCGGAATCATCAGCGATATCGGCCAGGTGCGCGCGGTGCTGCCCGGCGGCGACACCGGCTTTACCATCGCCACCGGCCTCGATCTGAGCAGTCTCGCGATCGGCGGCTCGATCGCCTGTTCGGGCATCTGCCTGTCGGCGACCGACAAGGGCAAGGACTGGTTCTCGGTCCGGGTCTCGGCCGAGACGCGCGCGCGTTCCACATCCGCCGGCTGGAAAGCCGG
>DATNMV010000042.1:0-4690 GCA_035602175.1 Allostellaceae bacterium | reverse complement strand
GGCGCCGTGCTCGAAAGGGCGCAGCAGATAAGGCGTGGCGAATGTGGAATCCACCAACAGCGGCAATTGCGATTCATGCGCGACCTTCGCGACATCCGCGATGTCGAGCACTTCGAGCCCGGGATTGCCCAGCACCTCGGCGAAAACCAGCCGCGTCTCGGGCCTGATCGCCTTTGCGAAGGCCGCGGGGTCACGCGGGTTGACGAAGCTTGCCGTAATGCCGAAGCGCGGCAGGGTGAGCTTCAGGAGATTGATCGAGCCGCCATAGAGCGACGCCGCGGCGACGATGTGACCGCCCGAGCCCATCAGCGTGGCGATGGCGAGGTGCAGCGCCGCCTGGCCGCTCGCCGTCGCCACCGCGCCCACGCCCCCTTCAAGTGCGGCGACGCGCTCCTCCAGAACCGCCACGGTCGGGTTGCCGATGCGCGAATAGATGTAACCCGGCTCCTCCAGGTTGAAGAGCGCGGCCGCGTGCTCGCTGTCGCGGAAGACGTAGCTGGTCGACTGGTAGATCGGCACCGCTCGCGCGCCGGTCAACGGATCGGGCTTCTGCCCGGCATGCAGACTCAAGGTCGAGAATTTGGGGAATTTCGCTTCGGTCATTAGGCTGGGGTCATCGGCTTGGGGTCAGCGCGCGGTCCAGCCGCCATCGACCGAAAGCGTGGTGCCGGTCATGGTGGCGGCGCCGTCGCTGCACAGGAAGACGGCGAGCGCGCCCAGCTGCTCGACAGTGACAAAGGACAACATCTCCTGCTTTTCCTGGAGGAACTCTTTGGCCACCTGCTCGACGGTCTTGCTCTCGCTCTTGGCGCGCGCCTCGATCTGCTTATCGACCAGCGGCGTCTTGACCCAGCCGGGGCAGATGGCGTTGCAGGTGATGCCGTCATTGGCCGCCTCGAGGCCAGTCACCTTGGTCAATCCGACGATGCCGTGCTTGGCAGAGACATAGGCCGCCTTCTGCACCGAGGCGACCAGGCCGTGCGCCGAGGCGATGTTGATGATGCGGCCCCAGCGCTTCTGTTTCATCAGCGGCAGCGCCGCCTTGGTGGCGTGGAACGCGGCCGAGAGGTTGATGGCGATGATCGCATCCCATTTGTCCTCGGGGAAATCGACGATATTGGCCACGAACTGGATGCCGGCGTTGTTGACCAGGATGTCGACCGAGCCCAGCTCTTTCGCCGTGTCCGCCACCATCTGTCGGATCTCCGGCGGCTTCGACATGTCAGCGGGGGAATATCCCGTCTTGATACCGTGCTTCGACGCGAAGTCGCGCTTGATCTGGTCAATCACCGCCTTGTCGCCAAAACCGTTGAGCATGATGTTGGCGCCGGCCGCGGCCAGCGCCGTGGCGATGGCGTGGCCGATGCCGCTGGTAGAGCCGGTGACGATGGCGGTTTTTCCGGTAAGGGCGGGCATGAACTCTCCTATCGCTTGAACAATTGCTCGGCGCCGCCGCGCTGCTTGCGCTTGGCGGATATCTCGGCGCGTGCGCGGGCGATCTCGCCTTCGAGCTCGGCGATGTAGGCTTCGAGATCGGCGACCGAAACCGGCGTCAGATCGCGCGGCTTGGGCTTCTGGCGCTGGGGCGCCAGGTCTTCCTCGTCCATCGGGGCCTCCCATGCCCGTTCGGTTATTGCCAGTGTGGCGCGATCGGGCTAAGGGTGCAATCCGCCGCGAGCGAACAAAAGCAGAGGCCTGTCATGTCCGGACTTCCCGCGCACATCCATATCATCGAAATAACCGCGCCGGGCGGGCCGGAGATGCTCAAACCGGCCCAACGGCCCATGCCCAAGCCGGGAGCGGGCGAGGTGCTGATGAAGGTGGAAGCCGCCGGGGTCAACCGGCCCGACGTGGCGCAGCGCAAGGGCGAATACCCGCCGCCGGCGGGCGCCTCGGATATTCCCGGGCTGGAGATCGCCGGCACGGTGGCGGCGCTGGGCGCGGGCGTGAAGCGATGGAAGCTCGGCGACAAGGTCTGCGCGCTGGTCACCGGCGGCGGCTATGCCGATTACTGCCCGGCGCCCGAGGCGCAATGTCTGCCCGTGCCCAAGGGCCTGTCGATGGTCGAGGCGGCGGCTTTGCCCGAAACCTACTTCACGGTCTGGACCAACCTGATGCAGCGCGGCGGGATGAAAAAGGGCGAGTCCGTCCTCATCCACGGCGGCACCTCGGGCATCGGCACCACCGCCATCCAGATCGCCAAGCTCTTCGGCGCCAAGGAGATTTTCGCCACAGCCGGCAGCGCGGAGAAATGCCAGGCATGCGTGCGGCTCGGCGCCACCCGCGCCATCGATTATAAGCGCGAGGATTTCGTCAAGGTGGTGAAGGAGGAAACCAAGAACCGCGGCGTCGACCTGATATTGGACATGGTGTGCGGGCCTTACGTGCCGCGCAATCTCGCTAGCCTGGCGGTGGAAGGACGGGTGGTCGTGATCGCGCTTTTGGGTGGCAATATGTCCGAGGTCAATTTCGGCGCGCTGATGATGAAGCGCCAGACCATCACCGGCTCCACTTTGCGCGCGCGCTCCGTCGAGCAGAAGGCGCTGATCGCGGAACCGCTGCGGCGCGAGGTCTGGCCCTTGCTCGAAGCGGGCAAGCTCAAGCCGGTTATCTACAAGACCTTCCCGCTGAAAGAGGCGGCCGCGGCCCACGCGCTCATGGAAAGCTCGGAGCATATCGGCAAGATCGTGCTGACGCTCTAAATGTCCTTTTCACCGGGCATTGGAATGACTATATAAGCGGCATCCCGGACATGCCGTGGTCTCTTGGGACGCCTGTTCAAGGCGTTGCGCGGGGCACCGGTCTTAGGAGATTAAGATATGTCGTTGCCCCTGATGCCCAAGGCCACCGCGGTGTGGCTGGTCGAGAACACCGCGCTCACCTTCGACCAGATCGGCGAGTTCTGCGGCCTGCATGCCCTCGAGGTGCGCGCCATCGCCGACGGCGAAGTGGCGATCCAGATGCAGGGGCTCGACCCGATCGCCAACGGCCAGCTCACCCTGGCCGAGATCGAGCGTTGCCAGAAGGACCCCGAAGCACATCTCCAGATCGCCAAGGAGGCGGTGCCGGCCCAGCTCGTCAAGCACAAGGGCCCGCGCTACACGCCCATCGCCAAGCGCCAGGACAAGCCCGACGCCATCTCCTGGCTGATCAAGAACCATCCCGAGCTTTCCGACGGCCAGATCTCCAAGCTGGTCGGCACCACCAAGCCCACCATCCAGGCGGTGCGCGACCGCACCCATTGGAACACGCCCAACATCAAGCCGCGCCATCCGGTAGCGCTGGGCCTGTGCACCATGGAGGAGCTGGAAAAGGCGGTGAAGCGCGCCAACCGCGGCAAGAAGCCCGACGAGGTGCCGGCGGTGCAGCCGCCCGGCGCCGACGACATCGTCGCCGCCACCAGCGAAGAGCCGGCGGCTTAGGTCTGACCCTTCCCATAACCCGCGCCCTTCAGGCTCGCGGTGATCTCGGTCAGGATCGCCGGGTCGTCGATGGTCGAGGGGGTCTTGTAATCCTCGCCGTCGGCAATGTGGCGCATGGTGCCGCGTAAAATCTTTCCCGAACGCGTCTTGGGCAGGCGATCCACCACCACCGCGGTCTTGAAGCTCGCCACCGGGCCGATGCGCTCGCGCACCAGCTTGACGGTTTCCTCGGCGACGGTTGCGTGCGGCTTCAACGCTCCGGCCTTGAGCACCAAAAAGCCGACCGGCACCTGGCCCTTGAGCTGATCGGCGACGCCGATCACCGCGCATTCCGCCACCTCGGGATGGGAGGCCAGCACTTCCTCGATCGCTCCGGTGGACAGGCGGTGGCCAGCGACATTGATGATGTCGTCGGTGCGCGCCATGACGAAGACATAGCCGTCCTGGTCGATATAACCGGCATCGGCCGTCAGGTAATAGCCGGGATAATCCGCCAGGTAGGATTTGATGAAGCGGTCATCCGCGTTCCACAGCGTCGGCGCGAAAGAAGGCGGCATGGGCAGCTTGACGCAGAGCGCGCCGATCTCGCCCGGTTTCATCTCCTTGCCCGAGGGATCGAGCGCCTTCAGGTCGTAGCCCGGCGCGGGCTTGGTCGGCGAGCCGTGCTTGACCGGCAACTGGCCCAATCCCACGCAATTGGCGGCAATCGCCCAGCCGGTCTCGGTCTGCCACCAATGGTCGATCACCGGCACTTTCAATTGCTTCTCCGCCCAGTCCACCGTCGGTGGGTCGGCGCGCTCGCCGGCAAGGAACAACGTGCGGAATTTCGACAGATCGTATTGGCGGATGAGCTTGCCGTCCGGGTCGTCGCGCTTGATCGCGCGGAAAGCGGTGGGGGCGGTGAACATGGCCACCGCGCCGTGCTGGGCTATCACCCGCCAGAAGGTTCCGGCGTCGGGCGTGCCCACCGGCTTGCCCTCGAACAGGATGGTGGTGAGGCCGTAGAACAGCGGCGCGTAGCAGATATAGCTGTGACCCACCACCCAGCCCACGTCGGAGGCGGTGAACCAGGTCTCGCCCGGTTTCAGGCCATAGACATTGGCCATCGACCAGGTGAGCGCCACGGCGTGGCCGCCATTGTCGCGCACGATGCCCTTGGGCGCGCCGGTGGTGCCCGAGGTGTAGAGGATATAGAGCGGATCGGTCGCCTCGGTCTCGGCACAGGGCGCCGGTTCGACGCCGTCCAGCGCCTCCTCCCAGGTGAAATC
>DATNMV010000041.1:0-7837 GCA_035602175.1 Allostellaceae bacterium | reverse complement strand
ATGACCGGCTGAAAGAGGATATCGAGCCCGCCGAGGACAATCTGCAGATCGTCGATTGGCAGTTGCGCTGCCGGCCCTACTCCTACATGTGGATTTTCTAGTTTTTCCGGACGCGCGAGGGGGCATGCTGCGCGCTTTGGTTTTTCCCGGACAGGGGTCGCAGGCCGTCGGCATGGGCCGCGAGCTCGACGCCGCGTTTGCAGCTGCGCGCGAGGTCTTCCAGGAAGTCGACGAGGCGCTCAAGCAGAATCTGTCCAAGCTCATGTTCGAGGGGCCGGAGGGCGATCTCATCCTGACCGAAAACGCGCAGCCGGCGCTGATGGCGGTCTCGCTCGCCGCCATGCGGGTGATGGAAAGGGAAGGCGGGTTCGATCTGAAACGCCACGCCGCCTTCGTCGCCGGGCATTCGCTGGGCGAGTATTCGGCGCTGGCGGCGGCGCATGCGCTCAGCGTTTCCGACGCGGCGCGGCTGTTGAAGCGGCGCGGCCGCGCCATGCAGCGCGCCGTGCCGGTGGGCGAAGGGGCGATGGCGGCGCTGTTGGGCGTGGAATTGGATGCGGCGCGGCTGCTGGCCGCCGAGGCCGCCGAGAATCAGGTGCTGGCCGCCGCCAACGATAACGGCGCGGGCCAAGTGGTGGTGAGCGGCCACCGGGCGGCGGTCGAGCGCGCGGTGGCGCAGGCGCCGGCCAAGGGCGCGAAGCGCGCCATCATGCTGCCGGTCAGCGCCCCCTTCCATTGCGCGCTGATGGCGCCCGCCGCCAAGGAAATGGAAGAGGCGCTTGCCGAGGTGAAGCTTCGCGAACCCCTGGTTCCTCTCGTCGCCAACGTCAGCGCGTCATCCGTGCGCGATCCGGCCGAGATCAAGCGGCTCCTGGTCGAGCAGGTGACCGGCCTGGTGCGCTGGCGCGAATGCGTGCTTTACATGAAAAGCCAGGGCGTGGGCGAGATCGTCGAAGTGGGATCGGGCCGGGTCTTGAGCGGCCTGGCGAAACGCATCGACCGCGCCTTGGCCGGGATCTCGATCGGAACTCCCGCCGAGATCGAATCCTTCTTGAAGACTCTGTGAGCCTCGCGTAAGGGACAATACATGTTCGATCTCGGCGGCAAGACGGCTCTCGTCACCGGCGCCTCGGGCGGCATCGGCGGTTCGATCGCCAAGATGCTGCACGGCGCGGGCGCGAAGGTGATGCTGGCCGGCACGCGCAAGCCCGCGCTCGACGCATTGCAGGCCGAACTGGGCGAGCGCGCCTTCGTCGCCACCGCCGATCTCGCCGATCCGGCGGCGGGCGACACGCTGGTCAAGGCGGCGGAAGCGTCGATGGGCCAGCTCGATATTCTCGTGAACAACGCCGGCCTGACCAAGGACGGGCTTGCCCTGCGCATGAAGGACGAGGATTGGGCCAAGGTGATCGAGGTCGATCTGACCTCCGGCTTCCGCCTGGCGCGCGCGGCGTTGCGCGGCATGATGAAGCGGCGCTGGGGCCGCATCATCGGCATCGGCTCGGTGGTGGGCGCGACCGGCAATCCCGGCCAGGTGAACTACGCCGCCGCCAAGGCCGGCATGGTCGGCATGACCAAGGCGTTGGCGGCCGAGGTCGCCTCGCGCGGCATTACCGTCAACTGCGTCGCCCCCGGCTTCATCGCCTCGGCCATGACCGATGGGCTGCCGGCGGAGCAGAAGGAACGCCTCGCCGTCGCCATCCCCATGGGCCGCATCGGCACGCCCGAGGAGGTGGCATGCTGCGTCGTCTTCCTGGCCAGCGACGAATCGCGTTATGTCACCGGCCACACCTTGCACGTGAATGGCGGCTTGGCGATGATATAAGCCGATGATTATAAAGCGCCCCTCGCGGGCGCTGGCCAAGCGAGGCGATCCATGCTATTGGAGCGCTCGTTCGGCCGGGCAAGGGCCCGCGAACGTCTCTAACCCCTTGTACCGAAACTCTTTGTTGCAACAGCGCGTCAATCTATTCGAGGTAGGGACTGATGAGCGATATCGCCGAACGGGTCAAAAAAATCGTCGTCGAGCATCTGGGCGTCGATGAGTCCAAGGTGACCGACAACGCCAGCTTCATCGACGATCTGGGCGCCGATAGCCTCGATACCGTCGAATTGGTGATGGCGTTCGAGGAGGAATTCGGCTGTGAAATTCCCGACGACGCGGCCGAGAAGATCGTGACCGTGAAGGACGCGGTCAACTTCATCGAGCAAGGCAATAAGTGAATCTTTCTCGTCCATGAAGCGGACGCCATGAGACGGGTGGTTGTCACGGGATTCGGCATGGTCACGCCGTTGGGCGTGGGGAGCGAATCGGTGTGGAAACGGCTGCTCGACGGACAGTCGGGAATTCGCTCCATCCAGAATTTCGACGTCTCCGATCTGCCGGCCAAGATCGCCGGCCAGGTGCCGCGCGGCGAAACCGCTTCGGGCGCCTTCAACGCCGATGATTGGGTTCCGCCCAAGGAACAGCGCAAGATGGACGAGTTCATCGTCTACGCGCTGGCGGCGGCCGAACAGGCGGTGCGTGACGCCGACTGGAAGCCGACCGATGCGGAAGCCAAGGAACGCACCGGCGTCATGATCGGCTCCGGCATCGGCGGGTTGCCCGGCATCACCGAAGGCGCGCTCACTTTGCACGAAAAGGGACCGCGGCGCCTTTCGCCCTTCTTCATTCCCTCGAACCTGATCAACCTGGCTTCGGGCCATGTCTCGATCCGCTATGGTTTCAGCGGCCCCAACCACGCGGTGGTCACGGCCTGCTCCACCGGCGCGCATGCCATCGGCGACGCGGCGCGGCTGATCATGTGGGACGACGCCGACGTGATGGTTGCCGGCGGCACCGAGGCGGCGGTCTGCCGCATCGGCATCGCCGGCTTCGCCGCCGCGCGCGCGCTTTCGACGGGATTCAACGACGAGCCGCATCGCGCCTCGCGCCCCTGGGACGTCAAACGCGACGGCTTCGTCATGGGCGAGGGCGCGGGGATTGTGGTGTTGGAGGAACTGGATCACGCCAAGAAACGCGGCGCCAAGATCTATGCCGAAGTCATCGGCTACGGCATGTCCGGCGACGCGTATCACATCACCGCGCCGACGCCGGACGGCAACGGCGCCTTCCGCGCCATGCGCAACGCCTTGAAGCGCGCGCAACTCAATCCCGACCAGATCGATTACATCAACGCCCACGGCACTTCCACGCCGCTCGGCGACGAGATCGAATTGGGCGCGGTGAAACGGCTGTTCGGCGACGCCGCTTATAAAGTCTCGATGTCCTCGACCAAATCCTCGATCGGCCATTTGCTGGGCGCGGCCGGCAGCGTCGAGGCGATATTCGCCATCCTGGCGATGCGCGACAGCGTGGTGCCGCCCACGCTCAATCTGGAAAATCCGTCGCCCGGCTGCGACATCGACCTGGTGCCCTTGAAGGCGAAAGAGCGCCCAGTGCGTTTCGCGCTTTCCAATTCCTTCGGCTTCGGCGGCACCAACGCCTCGCTCGTCTTCGGCCCGGGGCCCTGAATGCGCAGGGGCGCGCGTGCCCTAAGGCTCGGCCGCATCGCTCTTGGGGTTCTGGTCCCGCTCGCTTTGCTGGCCGGAGTCCTCTTCTGGGGCGTCAGCGACTATAACCGTCCCGGTCCGCTCGCCCAGAACAAGGTCGTGGTCATCGACAAGGGCGCGAGCCTCGAGGCGATATCCGACACCCTGGCCGATGCCGGAATCATCGATCACCCCCGCATCTTCGCTCTCGGCGCCACGCTCACCGGCAAGTCCGCCTCGCTTAAGGCGGGCGAATACGAATTCCCAGCCGGCATCAGCCCCGCGCTCGCCGTCGCATTGCTCGACAGCGGTTCGGTGGTGCACCACAGGCTCACCATCCCCGAAGGCCTGACCAGCGCGGAAGTGACGGCGCTGCTGGCCTCGGCTCCCGCGCTCAACGGCGACGTCGATCCGCCGCCCCCCGAGGGCAGCCTGTTGCCCGAAACCTATCAATATCTCTTCGGCGAGCGGCGCCAGGATCTGATCGCGCGCATGAATCACGGCATGGATCGGGTGCTGGAAGCGGCCTGGGCGCACCGCAGCGGCGGACTGCCGCTCAAGACGCCGGAGCAAGCGTTGATCCTGGCATCGATCGTCGAGAAGGAGACCGCCCGGCCGGAGGAGCGCGCGCGCATCGCCGGCGTCTATATCGAGCGGTTGCGCCGCGGCATGAAGCTCCAGGCGGATCCGACGGTGGTCTACGCCGTGACCCAGGGCGGCACGATCCCGATGCCGCATCCCCTCGATCACGCCGATCTCGCCGTCGATTCGCCCTACAACACCTATCTCGTCAAGGGCTTGCCGCCGACGCCGATCGCCAATCCCGGGCTCGCTTCGATCGAGGCCGCGGTCAACCCGGATGATCGCGGCGAGCTTTATTTCGTCGCCGACGGCACGGGCGGCCACACCTTCTCCATGAATCTCGCCCAGCACAATGTCGGCGTCACGCATTTGCGCCGCCACAAGCAAAAGCTCGCCAACAAGACGGCCGACAAGACCGGAACCAAGAGTCCCTAGACGCTCGGTTGTTGCCGGCCAGCAGCGGGGCTATAACGGCCCGGCCTGCCGCTTTGGGAGAATCGCGCCGCCATGACCGTCGCCAGCATGACCGGATTTGCGCGCGCCGAGGGCCACGAAGAGGGCATCGGTTGGGTGTGGGAGCTGAAAAGCGTCAATGCCAAGTCGCTCGATCTGCGCTTCCGCCTGCCCGCCGGCTATGAAGGGTTGGAACTGCAGCTGCGCGGCGGCCTGGCCGAAACGCTGAAACGCGGGGCGGTCTCGGCCAGCCTGGTCATCACGCGTCACGACGCCGCCGGGGCGTTGCGCGTCAACCGCGCGGCGCTCGACACGGTGTTGGCGCTGGTCAAGCAGCTATCCGCCGAGATCGATGTCGCTCCGCCCCGGCTCGACGGGCTGTTGGCGATGAAGGGCGTGCTCGAAAGCGGCGAGGGGGACGATGACGCCATGCGCGATCGCCGCCAGGTGGCGCTCTTGAAGGGCTTCGCCGCCGCGCTCAAGAACCTGGCCGCGATGCGGCTGGCCGAGGGCAAGCGGCTGGCTCAGGCACTCGAGGCGCGGCTCGCCGAGATCACGGATCTGGTCGCCAGGGCGGAGAAGAGCGCGGCGGCGCAGCCGGCGGCCGTCAAGGCGCGATTGAAGAAATTGCTCGGCCAACTGCTCGAAGCGGTGCCGGCGCTGCCCGAAGAGCGCCTGGCCCAGGAGGCCGCGCTGATCGTGGCGCGCGACGACGTGCGCGAGGAGCTTGACCGGCTGACAGCGCATGTGGCGGCATCGCGCGCGCTGGTATCCGAAGGCGGCCCGATCGGCCGTCGGCTCGATTTCCTGTGCCAGGAATTGAACCGCGAAGCCAATACCTTGGGTGCCAAATCGGGCGATCTTGAATTGACGCGCATCGGCCTGGCGCTCAAGGCCGTGATCGAACAGTTGCGCGAGCAGGTCCAGAACGTCGAATAGGGATGGGAATGGCGACTCGGGAGATCAAACGACGCGGTATTCTGCTGGTGCTGTCCTCGCCCTCGGGCGCGGGCAAGACCACCATCACCCGGGCCTTGGTGCGGCGGGACCGGGGCTTGAGACTGTCGGTCTCGGCGACGACGCGGCCCCGGCGCAAGGGCGAGATCGACGGCAAGCATTACCACTTCGTCGACCAGAGGCGTTTTGACGCCATGGTGCAGAATGGCGAGCTGTTGGAGCACGCCTTGGTGTTCGGCCACAGCTACGGCACGCCCCGCGCGCCGGTGATGGCCGCCATCGAAAGCGGCACCGACGTGGTGTGCGACGTGGACTGGCAGGGCACGCAGCAGATGAAGGCGCGGTTGCCGAATGATCTGGTTTCGGTGTTCATCCTGCCGCCGAGCATGGCCGCGCTGGAAAAGCGCCTGAAGACCCGCGCCCAGGACAGCCGCGAGGTGGTTCGTGCGCGGATGGCGAAATCTGCCGACGAGATGAGCCACTGGGACGGCTACGATTACGTCGTGATCAACCGCGCGCTCGCCGACAGCATCACCCAGGTCGCTGCCATACTCCGGGCCGAGCGCGCCCGGCGCGCGCGCCAGATCGGCCTGGATGAGTTCGTCAACCGCCTGCGCGGCGGGAATTAGCCAGCGCGCGGGCGAGCGCGCAGAACTGCTCGACCGACAGTTCCTCGGCGCGCGCGGTCTCGACCACGCCGGCCGCTTCTATCAGTTGCGCGGGTTCCCCCAAGGATTTCAGGCTCTGGCGCAGCATCTTGCGGCGTTGTCCGAAACCCGCCGCCGTCACGCGTTCCAAATCCTTGATACCGCAGGGCGCGAGCGGCTGCGCGCGGGGGATAAGCCGCACCACCGTCGAGGTCACCTTGGGCGGCGGCACGAAGGCCATGGGCGAGACGTCGAACAGCAGCTCGATTTCGGCCAGCCATTGCGTGACGACCGACAGCCTGCCGTAATCCTTGGAGCGCGGACTGGCGGCGAGGCGCTTTGCCACCTCTTTCTGGAACATCAGGGTGAGACCGGTGAAGGCGGTAATGCGCGGCAGCCAGTTCAGCAGCAACGCGGTGGCGATGTTGTAGGGCAGGTTGGCGACGATCTTGCGCGGCGGCGCGCCCAGGCGTGACGGTTCGATCTCCAACGCGTCCCCCGCCATCACGGTCAGCCTGCCGGGAAAGGCCAGAGCCAGCTCCTCGAGTGCCGGCAGACAGCGCGCGTCGCGCTCGATGGCGATGACGTGCCGCGCTCCTTCCAGCAGCAGGGCCCGGGTCAGGCCGCCCGGGCCGGGGCCGATCTCGATGACCGTGCCATCCGACAGCGATCCCGCCGCGCGGGCGATGCGCCGCGTCAGGTTCATGTCGAGTAGGAAATTCTGTCCCAGCGACCGGCGCGCGCCGAGGCCGAAACGCCGGATCACCTCGCCGAGCGACGGCAGATCCGGCGCGGCCGATGGCAAGGACGCGCTCAGGCCGAGGCCGCCAGCGCCGCGCGCCGCTTGGCCATGGCTCCGGCCAGCGACAGCGCCGCTATCAGGCTGGCCGGGTTGGCGACGCCCTTGCCGGCGATGTCGGTGGCGGTGCCGTGATCGGGCGAGGTGCGGATGAAGGGCAGGCCCAATGTCACATTGACGCCGTGCTCGAAATCCAGCGTCTTGAGCGGAATCAGCGCCTGGTCGTGATACATGCAGATGACCGCGTCGTAGCGTTTGCGCGCGGCGGGATGGAACAGCGTGTCGGCGGGCATCGGGCCGCTCGCCGCGATGCCGAGGGAGGAGAGCTTTTTCACCGCCGGAGCGATGATCTCGATCTCCTCGCGGCCCATCGTGCCGGCCTCGCCGGCATGGGGGTTGAGCGCCGCCACCGCCAGGCGCGGCCGCTCGATGCCGAAATCGCGCTTCAACGCCTCGGCGGTGACGCGGCCGGCAGTCACGATCGCGCCGGTTGAAAGCATGCCGAGCGCATCCGCGAGCGAGAGATGAACGGTCACCGGCACGACGCGCAGATCGGGACCCGCCAGCATCATCACCGGGTGCTTCACCTTGGCCAAGTGGCCCAGGAATTCGGTGTGGCCGGGGTGGGAAAAACCCGCGGCATAGAGCGTTTCCTTCTGGACCGGGTTGGTGACGACGCCGCCGGCGCGGCCGGAGCGGACCAGCGCCACCGCCTTGGTGATGGCTTCGATCACGGCCGGCGCATTGGCGGGGTCGGGACGTCCGGGCTGGACCGGCTTGGACAGCTCGATCGGCAGCACCGGCAGGGCCGTGGCGAAGAGGCGGGACGCCTCCCCGGGCTGGGCGATGGGGCGCAGCGGCACCGACA
>DATNMV010000040.1:0-4267 GCA_035602175.1 Allostellaceae bacterium | reverse complement strand
GCGACGTAATAGACCACCTGCGCCATGATCCGCGCCCAGTTGATCGAGTTGACCGCCGTCAGGTTCAACGCCGCGCGGAACGGCGCGTCGGCGAACATCGCCTTCACCAGGTCCTGGCAATCGTCGAATGTTCCCTCGATGGCGACGGCATGGACGTTGGCCGACGGCACCGTGGTCATCTGGCGGCGTTGCACCTCGGAAATGCGCCCGGCGGGATACAGCATGAAAATGTCGATGGATTCCCGGTCGCGGCAGGCTTCGATCGCCGCCGAGCCAGTATCGCCCGAGGTGGCGCCGATGACGGTGACGCGTCGGCGCTTGCGCTTGAGCACGGCGTCAAACAGAGGCCCGATGAGCTGCAAGGCATAATCCTTGAAGGCGAGCGTCGGGCCGTGAAACAGCTCGAGGAGATAAAGATCGGACGAAAGCCGCCGCAACGGCGCCACATCCGTATCGTCGAATCCCCGATAGGCCCGATCGATGATGGCGCGCCACTCCGCCGGCGGCAAAGCGTCGCCGAGGAACGGCGACGTGACCGCGAATGCGGTTTCGGCGTAGCTCTTGCCCTTCAGCGCGCGCAGCTCGCCCGCGGCCAATACCGGCCATTTTTCAGGCACATAGAGCCCGCCATCGGGCGCGAGCCCGGCCAGCAGAATATCGTCGAACGGGCGCGCTTCGGCCGGAGACCGGCCGTCGCGGGTGCTGATGTAGCGCATTGTGTTCCGGGAATCGGGCGGGATTCGGGCCGAGCCTATGCCGCGAGATAGCGCGTGCGCAAGTGGCGCTCGAACACCTCGGTGTCGAGCGGCTTGCCGGTGGCGCGGACAATGATCTCGGAGGTCGACACGCTCGAGCCGAGCCCGTGCACATGCGCGCGCAGCCAGGCGACCAGCGGCGCGAAATCGCCCTGGGCTATTCCCCGGGTCACGGATGAGTCGCGCTTGGCCGCGTCGAAGAGCTGCGCAGCGGTCATGGCGCCCAGCGTGTATGTCGGGAAATAGCCGAAGCCGCCGTCGTACCAATGGATGTCCTGGAGACAGCCTTGGCGGTCGTCGGGCGGCGTCACGCCCAGGAGATTTTTTATGCCCTCGTTCCATGCCGCCGGCAGATCCTTCAGGCCCAACTCGCCGGCGATCATGGCGCGTTCCAGCCGGTAACGCAAAATCACATGCGCGGGATACGTGACCTCGTCGGCGTCGACGCGGATGAAGCTGCGCGCGACCCGGGTGCCGAGGCGGTAGAGATTCTCCGCCTCCCATTCCGGGCCCGAACCGCCGAAGCAGCTTCGCAGGATGGGCGCGGCGAACAACAGGAATTCGCGCGAGCGGCACAGCTGCATCTCCATCAGCAGCGACTGGCTTTCATGGATGCTCATGCCGCGCGCCTCGCCGACCGGCTGGTGGCGCCAGGCGGCGGGCAGGCCGCTGGTGTAGAGCGCGTGGCCGGTTTCGTGCAGCACCGCCATCAGCGCGCGGGCGAAATCGCTTTTGTCGTAGCGCGTGGTGATGCGCACGTCGTCGGGCGTGCCGCCGGAGAACGGATGCTGGCTAACATCGAGCCGGCCATGGGCGAAATCGAAGCCCAGCTTTTCCATCAGCGTTCTGCCGGCGGCGCGTTGCGCCGCGACCGGAAACGGGCCCGTCGGACGCAACGGCGCTGGGCGCGCGCCTTGCGCCGCGAGCGCGTCTTCGATCAAGCCGGGGAGGATTTCGGACAGCCGCGCGAACAGCGGATCGATATCCCTGACGCGGCCGCCGGGCTCGAACTGGTCGAGCAACGCCTCGTAGGGCGAGACGCCGAGCTTTTCCGCCTTGGCGTGGCCGATCTGGCGCGTGAGATCGAGCACGGTTTGCAGCAAGGGCCGCACCGATGGGTAATCATTCGTCGGCCGCGCCTTGCGCCACGCCATCTCGCAAGCCGAACAGGCGCGGGACGAAGCCTCGACCAGATCGGCCGGTACCGATGTCGCGTGAATCCATTCGCGGCGCATTTCCCGCAGATTGGCGCTTTGCCAGGGATCGAGCCCGGTTTCGGCATCGGCGGCGGCGAAGAGATCGGGCAGGTCCGGGCCGGTCAGCAGCCCATGGCAGACCACGTCGAGCGCGGCTTGCTGCTCGGCGCGCGATTGGGCGCCGCCCTCGGGCATCATGGTGTCGGTGTCCCAACTCAAGAACCCCGAAGCCTCCTGCAGCAGGCCGAGGCGGCGGAAGCGGGATTCCAGATCGCGATAGGGATCGTTGATCACGGTGTTCCTTCTTGGCTTCGCAAGACGCCGTCGCCTTTGATTCGGGCGATGGCTTTGCTACGCGCCCTTGAGGCGGCGGCGCAGGAACAGGATATAGACGCCGAGCAGCCCCACCGCCAGGGCGAACCAGGTGATGGCGTATTGCAGGTGGTTGTTGGGCAGGTCGGTTTCGGTCTGGCCGCCCGCCGGATATCCGCCCGGCACCGGGCTGGCATCGGCGTCGAGATAGAACGGCAGCATGTTCTCGATCCCCTGCGCCTTGGCCATGGCGGTTATATCGACCGAGAACCAGGTGTTGCGCGCCGGATCGTTGGCCGGAACGAACGGGCCCGGATGCTGCGGCACGCGCAGCAGGCCGGTCACGGTGGTATCGCCCTCGATCAGCCCTTCCTCGCGAGTCTCGGGCGATTTGAACGGCACCGGCACGAAGCCGCGGTCGATCAGCAGCGTTTCGCCGTTCTCGAGCAGGAAGGGCGTGACGATGTGAAAGCCGGCCTCGCCGCGCTTGGAAATGGCCGAAACCGGCATTTCTTCATCATTGAGGAAGTGACCTGATACGTGGATGGGGTGGAATTCGAGCGCGCGCGCGTCTTCCAAATTCTCCGGCGGGGCCACCGGCGCGGCATCGAGCGCGGATGTCCGCTGGGCGATCAACGCCTCTTTCCAGCCGAGCCGTTCGACCTGCCAGAATCCTAGGCCCAGCAACAGCAGGAATGCCAGCGCGGCCCAGACTGACAGCCAAAACAGCGAGCGTCTCACGGCGCTCCGTCCCGGCCGCTATTCGCCGGTGACGCCGCCCCCGCCCCACCAATAAACACAGACGAACAGGAACAGCCACACCACGTCGACGAAGTGCCAGTACCAGGCCGCCGCCTCGAAGCCGAAATGGTGATCGGGCTTGAAATGCCCGGCGATGGCGCGGAACAGGCAGACGGTGAGGAAAATGGTGCCGATGATGACGTGGGCGCCGTGGAATCCCGTCGCCATGAAGAAGGTCGAGGGATATATCCCGTCCTTGAAGCCGAAGGCGGCGTGACTGTACTCGTAGGCCTGGAGCGAGGTGAAGGTGATGCCCAGCAGCACGGTGATGAGGAGTCCGCGCACCAGGTTCTTGCGGTCGTTTTCGATGAGCGCGTGATGCGCCCAGGTCACGGTCGTGCCCGAGAGCAGCAGGACCAGGGTGTTGAGGAACGGCACCTCCCAGGGATTGAAGGGGATGATGCCCTTGGGCGGCCAGACGCCGCCGGTGGCCGCCGTGGGATAGAGCGCCGAGGAAAAGAACGCCCAGAAGAAGGCGGAGAAGAACATCACCTCGGAGGCGATGAACAGCGCCATGCCGAAGCGCAGCCCGACCTGCACCACCGGATTGTGAAAGCCGCCGTACTCGCCTTCCATGATGACGTCGCGCCACCACACGAACATGATGCCGAGCACGCCGAGCACGCCCGCGACCATGAACCAGGGCGGCCCGCCATGCAGCCACCACACCGCGCCGCCGGTCAACAGGCCGGCCACGGCGCCGCCGATGATCGGCCACGGGCTGGGATCGACCAGGTGATAGGGATGCTTGTGTCCGGCGGGGTTGGCGCTCATGGGTTTTCTCTCTAACGCAGGCTGTTCGGTGAAACCGGCTCGGCCGATGCCGAGGCGCCGGGGACCTCCTGGTCCGTGGCGCGGAACATGGTGTAGCTCAAGGTGATGGTGTCGACGTCGCGGTCCGCGGCGTCCTTGGCGATGTCGGGATCGACGAAGAAGGTCACGGTCAAATCCTTGCCCTCGCCGGGGCCGAGGCGCTGCTTGGTGAAGCAGAAGCATTGCAGCTTGTCGAAATAGATCCCGGCCTTGGACGGGGTGACGTTGAAGGTGGCGGTGCCGGTGACCGGCGCGTTCGAGCGGTTGACCGCGCGATAGGCGACGGTCTTGGTCTCGCCGGGATGGACCTGGACCGAGAGCGTCTCGGGGTGGAAATCCCAATCGAGTTCGGGCGACGTGGTCGCGTCGAAACGCACGGTGATGACGCGG
>DATNMV010000039.1:0-3241 GCA_035602175.1 Allostellaceae bacterium | reverse complement strand
CATGGCCGCGCCCAGAATCGCCTGCTCGGAAATCGGCGTGTCGCGCACCCGCTTGGGCCCGAATTTCTCCAACAGCCCGACCGTCGCCTTGAACACGCCGCCGGCGCCGGCCACGTCCTCGCCCAGGAACACCACGTCGGGATCGCGTTCCATCTCCTGGGCGATACCGCGGGCGACGGCGTCGCGATAGGTCAGTTCCGCCACGCCCAGCCTCCATCGGCGTAGACGTCGGTGGTGAGAATCGACTCGGGCGGCGGCGGGGCCGCCTTGCAGGCCTCGGTCGCGGCGTCGAGCTTGCGCTTCGATTCGTCTTCAATGCGCTTGATTTGGGATTCGCCGATGCCGAACTCAACCAGCCGCTGGCGGTAGAGCTTGATCGGGTCGCGCGCCTTCCAGGCTTCAAGCTCGCCCTCGGGCCGGTACTTGGCGGGGTCGGCGCGGCTGTGGCCGCTGTAGCGGTAGGTCATGCACTCGATCAGCGACGGGCCGCCGCCCGCCCGCGCCTTGGTATAAGCCGCCAGCGCCGAGCGGTAGACCGCGTCGGCGTCGTTGCCGTCGACCACGATGCGTTCGAGGCCGTAGGCCGAGGCGCGGTCGGCCGCGGGATGCTGCAGCTGCGCCGGGATCACGTCCTTGATCGAGGTGTATTCCATGTAGAGGTTGTTCTCGCACACGAAGATCACCGGCAGCTTCCACACCGCGGCGAGGTTCACCGCCTCGTGGAAGGCGCCGATATTGGTGGTGCCGTCGCCGAAGAAGCAAACCGAGACGTCGGTCTGCCCCTTGTATTGCGCGCGCCAGGCGGCGCCGCAGGCGATCGGCAGATGCGCGCCGACGATGGCGTAGGAGCCCATCACGCCGTGCTCGACCGAAGTCAGGTGCATCGAGCCGCCCTTGCCGCGCATCAGGCCGTTGTCGCGCTGCATCAGCTCGCCCAGCACCTTCTCCATCGGCACGCCGCGCGCGAGCGTATGGGCGTGCCCCCGGTAGGTGCAGAAGCTGAGATCGCCTTTTTCCATGGCGGCGGCGAAGCCGGCGGCGACGGCCTCTTGTCCAAGCGAGAGATGGCTGGTGCCCTTGACCAGGCCTTGCAGGAACAAGTCGTAGGCGCGCTGTTCGCAATCGCGGATTTCGACCTGGAGGCGGTAGAGTTCGAGGCGCTTGGCTTCGTCGAGCGCATCGTTGCGCCGCGCGTCGGCGGGCTGCGGTTGGATGCTGGTTTTCAAGACGGGTTCCGGCTCCGACGGGGCGATTGGGCCTGGCATAGAGGGCCGGGCGATGGGCGATTTCGGCTAAACATGCGTCGCCGCGAGGGCCGGAGTCAACGGCGCGCCGCGCATCCGCGTCCGCCTAAAAAGCGGGCGGCGATGGGCAAGGCGGGCTAAAGCACCGGCAGTTGGGCCAGGCCGCCGGGCAGCAGGACGGCGATGACGGTTCCCTTGCCGGGGGCGCTGTCGATCGTCATCGACCCGCCGTGGAGCTTCACCAGCCGCTTGCATATGGCCAATCCCAGGCCGGTGCCATCGTATTTGCGGTCGAGCTTGCTGTCGGCCTGGTAGAACGGCTCGCCGACATGGGCCAGGTCCTTGGCGCTCATGCCGATGCCGGTGTCGCGCACCTCCAGCCGGGCCTGGCCGTCGGCGGCGCGGGTGCCGGTGATGGTGACGCTGCCGCCGGTGGGCGTGAACTTGATGGCGTTGCCGACGAGATTGATCAGCACCTGGCGCAGCCTGCGTTCGTCGCCTTGGCACGGCACCGCGCCGTCGGGCATCCGGTCGATCAGGTCGACGCCGGCGGTCCTGGCCTGGTTCTTCAAAAGCCGGATCACGCTGCCGCTCAGGTAGGACAGATCGACCGTCCCGATCTCGAGCGCCATGCTGCCGGACTCGGCCTTGACGAAATCGAGGATGTCGTTGATCACCGCCAGCAGGTGCTGGCCGCTCGCATGGATGTTGCCGGCGTAATCGCGATAGGCCGGCACGCTCACCGCGCCCAGCGATTCCTTGTGGATGAGCTCGGCGAAACCCATCACCGCGTTCAAGGGCGTGCGCAGCTCGTGGCTCATGGTGGCGAGGAATTCGGTCTTGGCGCGGTTCGCCGTCTCGGCGGCCACCTTGGCGGCGCGCAGCTCTTCCTCGCGCCGCTTGCGCCCGGTGATGTCCTCGACGGTGCCCTCGTAATAGAGCAGGCGGCCGGTGCTGGTGCGCACTTCGCGGCAGGTCTCGGTGATCCAGATCACGGTGCCGTCGCGGCGGTAAACCGCCGATTCGAAATCCTCCACCACGCCGTTGTCGCGCATGATGCGGACGAACTCGTCGCGCCGCCCGGGATCGACGTAAAGCTGGCCGCCGATGTCGGTCAGCCGCGTCAGCAGCTGTTCCGGACCGTCATAGCCGTAGATGCGCGCCAGCGCCGGGTTGGCGGTGAGGTAACGGCCGTCCGGCGTGGTCTGGAAGATGCCCCAGGCGCAATTTTCGAAGATGTCGCGATAGAGATGCGCGGCCTCGCTGACGGCGCGTTCGTTCGCCGCCTGATCGGTGACGTCCTGCACGGTGCCGCAGACGCGCGCCAGCGCGCCGTTGCGCGCGGCGCGGAACGCGCTGCGGCCGTAGAACATGCGCAGCGTGCCATCGGGCCGCACCACACGGAAGAAGCAGCCCCTTGCGGGCGGGCGCATGGCGGCGTTGCGCGCCAGCCAGTCCTCGACCTTGGTGCGGTCGTCGGGATGGACCATGTCGCTGATCCAGCCCAGTTCGGGCTCGTCTTCGGCGGTCCAGCCGAAGATGCGCCGCATCTCCGCCGACATCGCCGTGGTGCCGGTGGCGAGGTCCATCTCCCAGCTGCCGAGCTGGGCCACCGCCTGGGCGTCGACCAGGTGCACCTCGTTGCGGATGGTGGGTTTGTCGCCCTGCTGCGTCATCAGGATGCGGACCGAGGATGACGGGTCGCCTTCGGCGGCGGACGCGCGCGAGGGCGGCCGGCGCCGCGGGGAGGCTTTGATCCGGTTCGATGGCATGGCCGTGAGTTAAGCGGAAAGGCGCTAAAAAGAAGCTAAACGGTCGCCGCCGAAGGATTGGAATTGAATCGAAGGCGCCGCCGCCCGCGCTCGCCGCTTCCGGCCGGGTGGCCCATTAACGAAGCTTTTCCGCGGCTCTCCGGACTTCCCCGGCCCCGTCGCAAGGCCGTCTTAACCTTGACTAACCGTCCCCCTGCCGCGATGCTGAAGCGATAAGAACATCGC
>DATNMV010000038.1:0-4962 GCA_035602175.1 Allostellaceae bacterium | reverse complement strand
CTTCCGCCGGAGCGACGCCTCCAAGAGCAACGTGGTGGCGACTGCGCTGTTCGGCGACGGCGCGGCCGCCGCGATCATCGGTTGCGATGGCGACGGCCCGGCGATCGGCGCTTCGGGCGAACATACCTGGCCGGATTCACTCGGCGTCATGGGTTGGGACGTCGCCGAGGACGGGTTGAAGGCGATCTTCTCGCGCGACATTCCCGCCCTGGTGCGGCGCGATCTGCGCACCGCGGCGCAATGCTTTCTCGCGCGCGTGGGCCTCGATCTTGCCGGCATCAGGCATTTCATCTGCCATCCCGGCGGCGCCAAGGTGTTGGTCGCGCTGGAAGAGGCCTTCGGCCTCGGGCCGGGCGCGCTCGGCATCGCGCGCCATGTGCTGCGCGATTACGGCAACATGTCGGCCGCGACCGCGCTGTTCGTGCTGGAGCGTACCCTGGCCGCGGGCGCGAAAGGCCCGATGATGATGTCGGCGCTCGGCCCCGGCTTCACCGCCGGTTTCCTACTCCTCGACCAGCCGTGACCGTTCTTCCGGTCGCGGTCGCGCTGATCGCGCTCGAGCGGCTCGTCGAGCTTTTCCACGCCGCGCGCAACACCCGGGCGCTGAAACGCCGCGGGGCGGTCGAAGCGGGCGCGGCGCATTATCCGTTGTTCGTGTTGCTGCACGCTTCCTGGCTCGGCGCGCTGTTGGTTTTCGTGCCCTGGGATACGCCGCCCAACTGGTTCTGGCTCGGGCTGATGATCGCGCTGCTGGTCTTGCGCCTGTGGGTGATCGTGAGCCTCGGGCCTTATTGGACGACGCGCATCGTGACCTTGCCCGGAGCGCCGCTGGTGCAACGCGGGCCTTACCGTTTTCTCAATCATCCCAATTACGCGGTGGTGACGGCCGAGATCGCGGCGCTGCCGCTGGCCTTCGGCGCTTACGCCATCGCCATAACCTTCTCGCTCGGCAATCTGGCGCTGCTCGCCTGGCGCGTCCGTATCGAGGACCGCGCCCTGGCCGCGCGCCGCGGAATCGCCGCGCCGCCTGTCGGTTGACCCGACTCCAGGCACGGCCTATTGTCCGCGCGATCCCACGAGCCCGTAGCTCAGTTGGTAGAGCACATGACTTTTAATCATGGGGTCGCGGGTTCGACTCCCGCCGGGCTCACCATTCCCGCCGAAACGGCTGTTCAGTCTTCGTCGTCCGCGTGATGTTGGGCGTGCAGCTTGCCCGCTTCCGATGCGTGATGCGCGGCATGAAGATGATGCCCGTGCGCGGTATGCGCGTGGTGCGTCGCCTTGTGGGTGTCGCCGCCTTTGTGGTGCTGGGCGGCGTGGCGGTGATGCTCCGCGGCCTGGGCATGGTGATGCGCGGCTTTTTCATGATGCTCCGCGAGTTCGTGGGATTTCATTCTTGCCTCCTCCGGTTGGTCTATTGGCGTGATGACCACGCCGCCCGAGGCTAGGCGCCGCAGGTTACAGGAACTTGGTGTTTCGGTGACGCTTGCGTGACCTTAGGCCGCCGGGCGAACCGGATCGGCATTGAAGCTCGCCGAACTCGCCATCGCCCAGAGACGCGTATAAAGGGGATCGCCGCTGCCCGAAAGCAGCTCGCCCGGCTTGAGGAAGCCATAGACCTCGGCGAAGGTTTTGACCGCGCCGGGGCTGGTGCGCTTCAGGATATGCATCGGCTTCAATTGGTTGGGATGCTCGAGTCCGGCGGCGCCGATCAACTCGCCCAGCGCCTCGAGCGTGTTGTGGTGAAAACGGTGCACGCGTTCAGCCTTGTCGGGCAC
Organism: Allostellaceae bacterium; assembly: GCA_035602175.1. Lineage (GTDB taxonomy): Bacteria > Pseudomonadota > Alphaproteobacteria > ATCC43930 > CGMCC-115725 > REEB95. Next base: position 3,184 of record DATNMV010000038.1, on the reverse strand, counting down.
CACCAGCCCGCGCTGGCGCAGTTTGTTCTGGGTGGTGATGCCGGTTGGACAGCGGTCGGTGTGGCAGGATTGCGATTGGACGCAACCCAGCGCGAACATGAATCCGCGCGCGGCGTTGCACCAATCGGCGCCCAGCGCCAGCGTCCGCGCCATGTCGAAGGCGGTGACGATGCGCCCGGCGGCAGCCAGCCGGATCGAATCCCGGAGCCGCGTTCCCACCAAGCAGTTATGCGCGAACACCAGGCCCTCGCGCATCGGCGTGCCGACATGATCGACGAATTCCAGCGGCGCCGCGCCTGTGCCGCCCTCCTTACCGTCGATGATCACGAAATCGGCCAGGATCTTGGTCTCCAACATCGCCTTGCAGATGGCCATGAACTCCCACGGGTGACCGATGCACAGCTTGAAGCCCACCGGCTTACCGCCCGACAACTCGCGCAGTTGCGCGATGAACCGGACCATCTCCAACGGCGTGGCGAAAGCCGGGTGCCGCGCCGGCGAGACGCAATCGACGCCGACCGGCACGCCGCGCGCGGCCGCGATCTCCGCCGTCACCTTGGCGCCCGGCAATATCCCGCCATGGCCGGGCTTGGCGCCTTGCGACAGCTTGATCTCGATCATCTTGATTTGCGGATCGACGGCGTTTTTGGCGAAACGCTCGGGCGAGAACGAGCCGTCGGGATTGCGGCAACCGAAATAGCCGCTGCCGATTTCCCAGATGATGTCGCCGCCGAATTCGCGGTGATAGCGGCAGAAGCCGCCCTCGCCGGTGTCGTGCGCGAAGCCGCCGAGCTTCGCGCCCTTGTTGAGGGCGCGGACGGCGTTGGCGCTCAATGAACCGAAGCTCATCGCCGAGATGTTGAAGAGCGAGATCGAATAGGGCTGGCGGCAGAGCGGACCGCCCACCGAGACGCGAAAATCGCGGCCCGCGACCGTGCGCGGCGCCACCGAATGGTTGAGCCATTCATAACTGCCGTCATAGACGTCCTGCACCGTGCCGAACGGCCGCTTGTCGAGTTGCCCCTTCGCGCGCTGATAGGCGATGGAACGCTTGGAGCGGTTGAAAGGACGCCCGTCGGTCTCGCTCTCAAGGAAATATTGCCGGATCTCCGGCCGGACCATTTCCAGCAGATAGCGGAGATTGGCGATGACGGGATAATTGCGGCGCAGCGTATGCTGGCGCTGCACCATGTCCCACACGCCGATGACGCTCAACAGGCCGAACAGCGCCGCCGGCGCGATGAAAATCCTGTTCCACGAAATCAGCAGGTAACACAGAACGGTTGCGGCGCAGCACAACCAGAACACCAGATACCGCTTCATGGCCCCTCGCCTCGCCGCCGAGTCCCGTCATGTCAAGCCGCGCAGCGCCGCTTTTCCTACGATGGCACAGGTGGAGCGCGACGCGCCACATCGGGATCGCGGCGGCGCGCCCTTGCCGCCCGAAGGCAGAAAGGCCGCGCCGTCCGATATCCGGTAATGACTAGAACGTGTGGCGGAAGATCCAGAACAGCACGCCAGAGATCGCGATAGCAGCCGGCAGGGTCAGAACCCAGGCGCTCGCAATGTTGCGAATCGTCGACCATTGCAGCCCCGAGCCGTTCGCCACCATCGTGCCGGCCACTCCGGAGGAGAGGATGTGGGTGGTACTCACCGGCAGGCCCCAAGCATCGGCAGCCATGATCGTGCCCATCGCCACCAGCTCGGCCGAGGCGCCCTGGCCGTAGGTCAGGTGCGACTTGCCGATCTTCTCGCCCACGGTCACCACGATCCGCTTCCAGCCGATCATGGTGCCGATGCCGAGCGCGATCGCCACCGCCACTTTCACCCAGTTCGGGATGAACTTGGTGGCGTTGTCGAGCGCGCCCTTGTAGCGCTTGAGGTCGTCCTTCTCGTCGGCGGTGAATTGTGGCTGGCCGCTCTTGGCGATCACCGACAGCATCTCGCTGGCGAGGTACATGTCGTTACGCACGTTCTTGGTCTGCTCGAAAGGCACCTTGGCGAGCGTGCCATAAGTTGCGACCTGGCTGGAAATGTCGCCGACCAGTTGATGCAGCGCCGGCACAGCGTCGGACGTCACGGTGCGGGAGCGAAGCGCCGCGGTCACGGAAGCGCGCGGATCGGCGACGCTCTGATTGCCGCCATGCGCGGCCAGCACCGCGTCGGCACGCTGACTTGCCTGTTCGAAGACCTGGAGCTGGTCGGCGCCGACGGCATGGTTCAAGGCATAGGCGGTCGGCACCGTGCCGATCAGGATGAGCATGATCAGGCCCATGCCCTTTTGCCCGTCATTCGAGCCATGCGCGAAGCTGACGCCGGTGCAGGTCAGGATCAAAAGACCGCGAATCCACCACGGCGGCGGCGCGCTGCCCTCGGGCGCCTTCCATAGCCGCTTCGCAGGGATCACGTACTTGGCGGCGAGCAACAGCAGTGCCGAAAGGACAAATCCTGCGATGGGCGAGAACAGCAGCGACTTGCCGACGCCGAGCGCCTGGTTCCAATCGACGCCGCTGGTGCCGTTCGGCCCGCCCATGAGCTGGTTCATCAAGCCCACGCCGATGATCGAGCCGATCAGCGCATGCGAGCTCGAATTGGGGATACCGAAATACCAGGTGCCGACATTCCAGATCGTCGCCGCGATGAGCAGGGCGAAGACCATGGCGAAGCCGGCGGAGCTGCCGACCTGGAGAATGAGCTCGACCGGCAAGAGCGAGATGATGCCGAAGGCGACCGCGCCGCTCGATGCCATGACACCAAGAAAATTGAATACGCCCGACCACACCACCGCGACATAGGCGGGCAGCGAGTGGGTGTAGATGACAGTCGCGACCGCGTTCGCCGTATCGTGGAAGCCGTTGACGCATTCAAATCCGAGCGCGATCATCAGCGCCACGCCCAAAAGCACGAACACCAGAATGCTGGTCGCCGGCACATTGGCGATGTCGGACAAAAGCTGCGATCCGGCATAGGTCGCGCCCACCGCCACGATGGCGAACACGCCGAACATGCCGGCGCGGCCGGTCCAGCCGGGCGTACGGCTATCGTGCAACGGATGATGATGATGGGTAACGGTCGCTTCGCTCATTGCCTTCCCCCTTATGGCTTATGACTTGCGCCGACTTTATTCAGGGATCGGTTACAATTGCGTGACGGCTGGATGACAACTTGACAAGCGCGCGGGACT
>DATNMV010000037.1:0-3737 GCA_035602175.1 Allostellaceae bacterium | reverse complement strand
CCAGATTCGCCCCTGGTGTTGCTGCGAGATCGGCAAAAAACACATTCACCAGCCGGATGGCCGAGGTCAGGTTGACGTTCACCAGGCGCAGGGCAACCTCGTCCGCGACAGGTGGCGTGTCGCGCAGCGACAGTCCCGCGATGTAGAACAGATTCTCGATGCCGCCGAGTTGCGCTCGCACCGCTTCGCGCAATGCTTCCGGGTCCGGCGTGGCGAGGTCGCAGGCGAGGTAATAAGCGCGCACGCCGTGGCGCGACGCCAGATCCGCGGCCAAGGGCGCCAGATCGCCCGCATCCGAAGAAACCAGGAAAAGGTCGTGGCCGTTCCGTGCTAGAAGCTCCGCCAATGCCCGGCCCAATCCCGCCGTGGCGCCGATCACCAGCGATCTCATCACGTTGTTCCGGCCGCGCGGCGCAGTGAAGCGACGACGCGCGCAGCGGTTTTGCCGTCCCACAGCTCGGGCACAGGGGACTTGGACGGCCGCGCCGCCAGCGCTTCGGCCGCCCGCTGCGCCAGCGCGTCCATTTGCACCAGCCGGTTGGTGCCCGAGGTCACGGTGATCGGCCGTTCGGTGCTGTCGCGCAGCGTCAGGCAAGGAATGCCGAGATAGGTCGTTTCCTCCTGAATGCCGCCGGAATCGGTGATGGCCAAGGCGGAATCGGCCAGCAGGCTCATGAATTCGATATAGCCCATGGGCGGGACCAGCTTGAGGCCGGGCAGGGTTTCGGCTTTTGCGGCCAGGCCGAAACGGGCAAGCCGCTCGCGCGTGCGCGGGTGCACCGGGAAGACCAGCGGAATTCGCCGCGCGGTTTCGGCGAGCGCGGCCAGCGCCCGCTCCAGCGCCGGGGCTTCATCCACATTCGACGGGCGATGCAGGGTCACGACGCCATAGCGCCGTTTTTCCAGGCCGAGCCTCTTCGCCGTGGCGGCGGCATCGATGCGGGCGCGCAACATCACCAGGCAATCGATCATGATGTTGCCGACGCGCTCGATTTTCCCGATGACGCCTTCGCGCTTCAGATTCTCGTCGGCATCGGGCGAGGGCGTCCAGAGCAGATCAGCCAGCGCATCGGTGACGATGCGATTGATCTCCTCCGGCATTGTGCGGTCGCGGCTTCTGAGGCCGGCCTCGAGATGCGCCACTTTCAGATCGAGCTTCTTGGCGGCGAGCGTGCAGGCCATGGTCGAATTGACGTCGCCGACCACCACCGTCCAATCCGGGCGGTGCTTTTGGCACAACTCCTCGTAGGCAACCATCACCGCCGCGGTCTGGCGCGCGTGGCTGCCGCTGCCGGCGCCGAGATGGTAATCCGGCTCGGGTAATCCCAAGTCGCGGAAGAACGCATCCGACATGTCGGCATCGTAATGCTGGCCGGTGTGGACGATGACGGGCTTGCACCAGCTCTCGCGCTTCAGCGCGTGCCAGAGCGGCGCCACTTTCATGAAATTGGGTCGCGTCGCGGCTATGAGATGGATTGCGGTCATGCCCGCTCGCCCGTCTTGGCAGCGACCAGTTCGTCGAGCATGGCCGCCGCGTGCCGCCCGACCGTGGCGATGCCATAGCCGTTCCGTACCCGCGCATCGCCGAATGGCGCGCCGCGTGCGCGGCGCACGCGTGTCAAAGCTCGTTCCAGCGCCGCGGCAATGCCCGGCGGGTCGCTGGGGTCGGCGTGCCAGCCGCCGATCTGCTCCACCACCGCAGCGGCCGCACCGGGTGGCGTGATGGCGAGGATGGGCCTTCCGGCGCCGACATAGTCGATCAGTTTGCTGGGCAGAAAAACGCTCACCTTGGCCGGGGCGTCGACGGCGATGAGCAAGTCGGCGCCGCGCATCAATTCCAGCGAGCGGCGGTAACTGACCGGCGGCAGCACGCGGATCAAACCGGCCGGGAGGCCGGCAAGCTCATCTCCAGGAACGTGACCGCGGCCGAAACCGCCGACAAGCTCGATGGTGAGATTGTCGAGCAGGGCGGGGGCGCGCTCATGCAGCAATTGGAGCCCCGCGAGCAACGGGCGCGGCGAGCGCGGCCCGTAGAAATATCCCAAATGACGGGCGATAACGCGGCCGCCTTCGGGCATCGCGGGTGCGGGCGGATAGAGGTCCGGATCGAAGGCGTGCGGCAGGATATGGGCCTTCCGGCGCCATTCCGGCGGCGCGTCGGCGAGCATCAGATCGACGGTTTCCCGCGTGGTGAAGGTGAGCGCGTCGGCCGCCGCCAGCACTTTGCGCTCCAATGCGAAGTTGAGCCGGCGCAGGATCGCGCCGTAGCGATTATAGGGGTTCCGCGCCCAGGGATCGCTGAAATGCGCGAGCCAGGGAAGCGCGGGAAACTGCCGCTTCAATTCGAGCCCGACAAGGTGCGAGGATTGCCAATTCGACCAGCTGACCAGCGCATCATAGTTTTTCAGCCCCATGGCGAGCGCGCGGCTCGCCAGCCGGCTCTTGGCCCAGCGCACCGGATCGGGCAGGCGGAACAACGGCCAGGTGGCGTAGACCGGCAGTCGGCAGGGCCAGGGCGCTGCGAGCCGCTCGATGCGGCCGAAATGGCTGGCGGCGTAAGTGCCGGTCTCGGGATCGTCGCCGCTTCCCGGATAGGGTGCGAGCGTCACGACATCCACCTGCCATCCCGGCATGTTGCCGAGGCGCTTGGCGGACAGCATCGCCTCGGGTCCGGTCATGGGCGGGAACAGCGTGGCGATCAGCAGCGCGCGCTTCACGCCAGCACGGTCTTGAGCCATGCGTAGGTCCGCTCCAGCCCTTGATCGAGGGTCGTCCGCGGCGCGAAGCCGAAGGCGGCACGCGCCTTGCCGATGTCGCCGCACCTTCGCGTCACCCGGTCCCAGCCCCGCCGCGGGCGGAATTCGACCCCGGCGGTATTGCCGGCGAGTTCATTAATTTTCTCCGCCACGGCCAGAATTTCCTCGTCACGCCCCGAGGCGATGTTGAACACGTCGCCGGGCTTGGTCGGCGCGAACATGGCCTCGACGATGCCGGAAACGGTGTCGTTATTGAAAGTGAAATCGCGCGTCTCTTTTCCGGTGCCGGTAATCGGCAACGGTTTCCCTTCCATTGCCAGCTTGATGAAATTCGGAATCACGTTGCGATAGAGGCCGGGATATTCACCCGGCCCGTAGCAATTGAAAAGGCGGAGCATAACCGTGTCGAGTCCGTAAAACTGGCTCCAGAAACGAACGTAACGCTCGCCCATCAGCTTGGTGATGGCATAGGGCGTATCGAGGTCGTAATCCTGGTCGTCCTCGCGCATCACTTCCTTGGCGCCGTAGACGCAGGAAGACGAAGTGTAGAGCAGTTTGCGAACGTCGTGGCGGATAGCTGCCTGGAGCACGTTCATTGTCCCCAGGCCGTTCACCCGAAGATCCTCCAGCGGATGATCGACCGAATTCTGGTTGGCGAAGAGCGCGGCCAGGTGGAAAACGCAATCGGGCTTGGCGGAGAAGGCCCGCTCGATGGCGGCGGGATCGGTGACCGAACCCTCGATGAAACGGGCCTGCGTTGGTACCAGGTCGCGATGTCCCGATGACAGATCGTCGAGGATCGCGACTTCGAGACCGCGCTCGATCAGGGCGCCGGCAAGGTTGCTGCCAATGGCTCCGGCGCCACCGGTGACGAGCGCACGTTTCAGTTTGGCCGCATTCACGACGCGGCTTCGTCCTCACGGATCTTCACCGTGTCTTGCGCGGCGAGGTGCCGAAAGACCGCGCTGTGGACCATCAATT
>DATNMV010000036.1:0-2760 GCA_035602175.1 Allostellaceae bacterium | reverse complement strand
GGGCGCCATCAACAACTGGGTGGGCCTGCAGAAGGATTTCGACAGCATCTTCTGCATCGTCGATCTGCACGCGCTCACGACGCCGCAGGATCCGAAAGAGCTGACGGCGCAGACGCGCGAAGTGACCGCCGCCTACATCTCCTGCGGCATCGATCCCGAACGCTGCATCATATTCAACCAGTCGGCTGTGCCGGCGCATACCGAGCTCGCGTGGCTTTTGGGCTGTCTCACGCCTTTGGGCTGGCTCAACCGTATGACCCAGTTCAAGGAGAAAGCCGGCAAGGCGCGCGAGGAGGCAGGGCTCGGGCTTTACGCCTATCCGGTCCTGATGGCCGCCGATATCCTTTTATATAAGGCGACGCATGTGCCGGTGGGCGAGGACCAGAAGCAGCATCTGGAGCTGGCGCGCGACATCGCGGGGGCTTTCAACCGGCGCTATGGCGTCGAATTCTTCCCCTTGCCCGAGCCGCAGATTTTCGGCGCCGGCACGCGGGTGATGAGCCTGCGCGACGGCACCAAGAAGATGTCCAAATCCGACGCCTCGGATTATTCGCGCATCAACCTGACCGACGATTCCGACACCATCGCGCTCAAGATCAAAAAGGCCAAGACCGATCCCGCGCCCTTGCCCGGAAGCGAGGCGGAATCCCGCAAGCGGCCCGAGGCCGACAATCTCCTCGGCATCTATGCCGCGCTCTCCGGGTTGACGCGCCAGGAAGCGGTCGAAAAATTCGCCGGACGGCAATTCTCCGCCTTCAAGAACGAGCTGGCGGAAGTGGCGGCCGACGTGCTGGGCAAGATCGGCGCCGAGATGCGCCGGCTGCTGGCCGATCCCGGCTATATCGACGGCGTGCTCAAACGCGGCGCCGCGCGCGCCGACGCCATCGCCGCGCCGGTGCTGCGCCAGGTGTTCGACATCATGGGGCTGCTCAGGCCCTGAAGGCGCGGCCTTAACCGCGCCGCCCAATCCAAGGCCTAGCCGAGCGTCGCCGCGCCCACCGCCGCCACCTGGCCGTCCTGCGCCGAGGAAGCGCCCGAGGCGCCGATCGCGCCCACCACCTTGCCGCCGACGATCAGCGGCACCCCGCCCTCGATCGGCAGCACGCCGGGCAGATTGGCGATGGCCGGCCGGGTGGCGAAGGTCTCCTCCCAGGCTTTGGTCGGGCGCTTGAACAGCGCGGCGCAACGCGCCTTGGCGACCGAGACCCGGACGCTGGCCAGCCCCGCCTCGTCCATGCGGGCGTAAGCGAGCAGATGTCCGGCTTCGTCGACGACGGCGAGCGACAGGTTGAATTTCTGCTTTTTCGCCTCGGCCAGCGCGGCGTCCAGCACCTTGCGCGCGCCGTCGAGCGAAAGACTTTTCTTGTCGGTAGTATCGGCCATGAGATCCTCCCGGTTTGGCGATGCGAAACGCGATATTAACCGTCCGGGATCGAACCGCCTATCGCGGCGAAAGCGCTTTGTCTTCCCGGCTTTGCGGTTGTAGGCTCGCTGCCAAGCCCCGCCCGAAGAAACTTCCTCCGGGACTCATGGACATTTACCTGCCGATCGCCGCGGTCTCGTTGGACGGTTTCGTCCTCTTGATCCTTGGCGCGGCGGTGGGCTTTCTCTCGGGCGTGTTCGGCGTCGGCGGCGGCTTCCTGCTGACGCCGCTCTTGATCCTGATCGGCGTGCCGCACGCGGTGGCGGTCGCCACCTCGGCCAATCAGCTCGTCGGCGCCTCCGTCTCGGGGGCGCTGGCGCATTGGCGGCGCGGCCATGTCGACATCGCCATGGCGCTGGTGATGCTGACAGGGGGTCTCGCCGGCTCGGTCTTCGGCGTGTGGGTGTTCGCGCTGTTGCTGCGCTTCGGCCAAGCCGATCTGGTGATCAGCCTGTCCTATGCCGTACTTTTGGGCGTGCTCGGCCTGCTGATGCTGGTCGAAAGCGTGCGGACGTTCCTGCGCCACCGCCGGGGCGACCCGGTGCAGCCCAAGCTGCACGCGCATAATTGGATGCACGGCCTGCCGTTCAAGATGCGCTTTCGCCGCTCCAAGCTCTATATCAGCATCCTGGTGCCGCTGGGGCTCGGATTCCTGGTCGGCACGCTGTCGGCGGTCATGGGCGTGGGCGGCGGCTTCATCATGGTGCCGGCGATGATCTATCTCCTCGGCATGCCGACATCCATGGTGCCGGGAACCTCGCTGTTCCAGATCATCTTCGTCTCGGCCGCCGTCACCGTGCTGCAGGCGGTGGAGAACGGCACGGTCGATCTGGTGCTGGCGATGATCCTGCTCGTGGGTGGCGTGATCGGCGCCCAGCTGGGCAGCCGCTTCGGCGCCAAGCTGCGCGGCGAGCAGCTGCGCGCGGCGCTCGCGGTCATCGTGCTGGTGGTGGCGGTGAAGCTGGCGGCCGACATGACGGTGACGCCCGACCAGCTCTATACGCTCGAGATTCTCCAATGAGGGCGCGGGCCACGAAGGTGCGGCTGCTCGCGCCGCTCGTTTTTCTTGCTTCGCTCTGGCCGGGTTACGTTCAGGCCGACCAACCGCTGCTGGCCGATTTGTCGAGTCATCTCATCGCCATCACCACCGGTTTCACCGGCGCCTCGGTGGTGCTGTTCGGCGCAACCGATGGTCCGGGCGACGTGGTGATCGTGGTGCGCGGGCCCGAACGCGACATGGTGGTGCGGCACAAGAGCCATTTCGCCGGCATCTGGATCAACACCCGCCAGGTGACCTTTTCCGGCGTGCCGAGCTACTACGCCGTCTTTTCCAGCAA
>DATNMV010000035.1:0-2159 GCA_035602175.1 Allostellaceae bacterium | reverse complement strand
TTCCATGGCCGTGCTGGCCGGCCTGCGGAGCCCGATCGACCGTTTTTTCGACAAAGTCACCGTCAATACCGACGACAAGGAATTGCGCGAAAACCGCTTGCGGCTGTTGTCGCAAATCCGCGATACGCTCAATCTGGTGGCAGATTTCTCGCTCATAGAAGGGTAGGACGATCTCGATGGCGGCGGCTAAGTGGGTCTATGGCTTCGGCTGCGGCAAGGCCGAGGGCATGGCGGGGATGAAGAATCTGCTCGGCGGCAAGGGCGCGAACCTGGCCGAGATGAGCAATTTGGGATTGCCGGTGCCGCCCGGCTTTACCATCACCACCGAGGTCTGCACCTATCTCTACGCCCACGACAAATCCTACCCGGCCGATCTGAAGCCGCAGGTCGAAACCTCGCTCAAGGATCTCGAGCGGCGCATCGGCGCGAATTTCGGCGATGCGGCCAATCCGCTGCTGGTGTCGGTGCGCTCGGGCGCGCGCGCCTCGATGCCCGGCATGATGGACACGGTGCTGAATCTCGGCCTCAACGACAGCACGGTCGAGGGCCTGGCCAAGCGCAGCGGCGATGCGCGCTTCGCCTATGACAGCTACCGCCGCTTCATCCAGATGTACGGCCAGGTGGTGCTGGGCGCCGATCACCAGTTGTTTGAGGACGCGATCGAGAACCATAAGCTCGATGTGGGCAAGAGTCTGGACACCGATCTCTCCGCCGAGGATTGGCGCGATGTTATCGCGGTCTACAAGCAGCTGATCGAGCGCGAATTGAAACAGCCTTTCCCGCAGGACCCGCAGGCGCAACTCTGGGGCGCGATCGGCGCGGTGTTCAGCTCGTGGATGAACCAGCGCGCCATCACCTACCGCCGCCTGCACAACATCCCGGCGGAATGGGGCACGGCGGTCAACGTCCAGGCCATGGTGTTCGGCAACATGGGCGAAAATTGCGCCACCGGCGTCGCCTTCACCCGCAATCCCTCGACCGGCGCCGACGAGTTCTACGGCGAATACCTGGTCAACGCCCAGGGCGAGGACGTGGTGGCGGGCATCCGCACGCCGCAGCACCTGACGTTGGCCGGCAAGACCGCCAACAAGTCGAAGCTGCCGGCGATGGAAGAAACCATGCCCGCGGTGTTTGGCGAGCTGATGAAGGTGCGCGAGAAACTGGAAACACATTACCGCGACATGCAGGACATCGAATTCACGGTGCAGCAGGGCAAGCTCTATATGCTGCAGACCCGCACCGGCAAGCGCACCGCCGCCGCCGCGCTCAAGATCGCGGTCGACCTGGCCTTGGCCGGAAAGATCTCGAAGGAAGAAGCGGTGCGGCGCATCGAGCCGCAATCGCTCGACCAGCTGCTGCATCCGACGCTCGACCCCGACGCCAAGAAAGTGGTGCTGGCGCGGGGCTTGCCGGCCTCGCCGGGCGCGGCCTCGGGCGCCGTCGTGTTCTCCGCCGACGAGGCCGAGGCGCGCGCGGTGAAGGGCGAGGCGGTGATCCTGGTGCGCATCGAGACCAGCCCCGAGGACATCCACGGCATGCACGCCGCCCGGGGAATCCTCACGACGCGCGGCGGCATGACCAGCCACGCCGCGGTGGTGGCGCGCGGCATGGGCCGCGCCTGCGTCGCCGGCGCGGGCGAGCTGCGCGTCGATTACGCTGCCAAGACGTTCGCCTCCAAGGGCACGACGGTGAAGGCGGGCGAGACCATCACCATCGACGGCTCGACCGGCGAGGTCATGCTGGGCGAAGTGCCGACGGTGCAGCCGGAACTCTCGGGCGATTTCGCCACGCTGATGGAATGGGCCGACAAGGCGCGCAAGATCGGCGTGCGCGCCAATGCCGATACGCCGGCCGACGCGCGAACCGCCAAACGCTTCGGCGCCGAGGGCATCGGGCTCTGCCGCACCGAGCACATGTTCTTCGACGCCGAACGCATCGTCGCCGTGCGCGAGATGATCATGGCCGACGATTCCGAGGGGCGGAAAAAGGCGTTGGCCAAGCTCTTGCCGATGCAGCGCGGCGATTTCATCGAGCTTTTCCGCATCATGGACGGCTTGCCGGTGACGATCCGGCTGCTCGATCCGCCGCTGCACGAGTTCCTGCCCCACGGCCGCGAAGATGTCGAGGCGGTGGCCAAGGCGACGGGCCTCGACGCCGGA
>DATNMV010000034.1:0-5464 GCA_035602175.1 Allostellaceae bacterium | reverse complement strand
GGCGGCGGCGCATCGCCTCGGCCAACGCGAAGACGTCGGCTACGGCGAAAGCGACCACTGCGCTCCGTGGCGGCAGGCGGGTGAGCTTCTTGGCGCCGGCATAGCGCAGCGTGGAAAAGCGCGGACGCGACGCGATCTCCGCCTCGGGCACCAACCGGCGCAGCAGCGGGCGGATGGTGTCCGAGCCGAGCAGCATGGTTTCGAAAACCCCGCGCGCGTGCAGCAGCCGGTCGGTGAAAACGTGGCCGCGCTCGGAGTCGCCGCAAAGTTGGATTTCGTCCACCGCCAGGAAATCCACCGGCCGGTCCAACGGCATCGATTCGACCGTGCAGACGTAATAGGACGGGTTGGGCGGGACGATCTTTTCCTCGCCGGTGATCAGCGCCACCGCGCGGGCGCCTTTCAGAGCCATGATCCGGTCGTAATTCTCGCGCGCCAAGAGGCGCAGCGGAAAGCCGATCATGCCGCTCTGATGGCCGAGCATGCGCTCGATGGCGAGGTGGGTCTTGCCGGTATTGGTCGGGCCCAAGACGGCCCACAGACGCGCGGTACGGGAGACCATTCCCATGCTCCTCAAGATCGGGGCTTCCGCCGGGAAAGGCAAGGGCTGAACAGACTCGGCCCGGGAAGGAATAGGCCGGACCCCCCGGCCATTGATTCTACCGGCTCGATCGTGCTCCAAAAGCAAAGGGCGGGACGCTTTCGGCGCCCGCCCCTTTCTCCTCAATCTTTCTAAACTGAGCTTCGCAAGACGCCATCGCCCTCGGCTTGGGCGATGGCTTTGCTACGCCCCGCTCAGTCGTCGTATTCCATCGACACGTCCTTGCCGGTGTGGTCCGGCATGAACGCCGCCGACACCAGGCTGATCACCGAACAGGCGGCGATGTAGATCGCGATGGCGTAGCCGGTGTGATAGGCCGCGAACAGCGCGGTGGCGATCAAGGGCGCCGGGCCGCCGGCGAACACCGAGGCGAGCTGATAACCCAGCGACGCCCCGCTGTATCTGAGCCGCGGGGTGAAGGCCTCGGCGATCAGCGCCGCCTGCGGCCCGTACTGCATGTCATGCGGAACGAGCGACAGCACGATGGCGATGAATATCGCCGAGGGAACCCCCGTATCCAGCATGCCGAAATAGAGGAAGCCGAACAGCCCGACCGTCGCCGCGCCGATCAGGTACATCTTCTTCCGGCCGATGCGGTCGGAGATGTGGCCCGAGAGCGGGATGGTGACGAAGGACACGCAGGCCGCCACCAGCACCGCGGTGAGAATGAATTCCCGCGGCATTTTCAGCGTGCCGACGCCGTAAGCGAAGACGAAGGCGGTGAAGAGATAGAACGGCGCCTGTTCCGCCATGCGCAAGAGGGCCGAAAGGATGATCTGCTTCGGCTGCTTCTGGATGACCTCAAGGATGGGCGCGCGCGCGATCTTCTTCTGGTTGAGGAGCTTCTGGAACACCGGCGTCTCGAGGATGCCGAGCCGGATCCAGAGACCGATCCCCACCAGGATGATGCTGAGGAAGAACGGCACGCGCCAGCCCCAGGTGAGGAACTGGTCGCCCGACCAGGAATTGGCGGCCAGCATGACGATGGTCGACAGGAACAGGCCCGAAGGCACGCCGAATTGCGGCCAGGAGGCGACCAGGCCGCGGTTGTTGTTGCTGCGCGTCCATTCCATCGACAACAGCACCGAGCCGCCCCATTCGCCGCCGACGCCGACACCCTGGACGAAGCGCAATATGGTCAGGATGATGCCGCCCCAGATGCCGATCGAATCATAGGTCGGCACGAAAGCGATGAGGAAGGTCGCGATGCCCATCAGCATCAAGGTCGCGATCAGCGTCGCCTTGCGGCCAATGCGGTCGCCGTAATGGCCGAAGATCGCGGCACCCACCGGCCGCGCGACGAAGCCGACGCCGTAGGTGGCGAAGGCCAGCAGCGTGCCGACGGTCGGGTCCGAGTTCGGGAAGTAGAGCTTGCCGAAAACCAGCCCGGCGGCGGTGCCGTAGATGAAGAAGTCGTACCATTCGATGGTGGTGCCGACCGTGGCGGCGATCACCGCCTTGCGCAGTTCCCTGCTGTGGTCGGCCGCGGAAAGCGAGCCGTAAGTGGCTGCGGTAGCCATGTGCGTTTCCCCCGTGGTTATGTTCCCGTCCCGTTCGGGCGGGTGTTTATTGTTAGGTCAAAGGATAGTTCGTCCGGGCGGCGGCGCAAGCCGTTTCGCGTACGGCTTGAAACCATCGGGAATCCGGCCTCAACCGCCGGGAAGCCCGATCCTCGCCGCGGTCAGGATCGGCCCGGTGCCTTGCGCCTGGAGCAGCACGGCGACGCCGCCGTCGCCCAGCGCCTTGGCCTGGTCCGGCGGCACGATCACCTCCATCGACCAGCCGGCCCAGGCGCCGATGCGGCGATAACTCCGCACCGCCTGGTAATCGGTCAGGGTCTTGCCTTCGTTCTCGCCGCGCAGCACCGGGGTGGAGTGCGGTTGATCGAAACCCACCAGCCAGATGGTGGCGGGCGCGTCGGGCGGCGATTGGCCCTCGCCGACATCGACCGCGAGCGATCCGTCGGAGAGCCAGTGCAGCGCCAGGGTCGGATGCGGCGAAGGTTTCGCCTGCGCCGCGTTGATCAGCGCCTCGATCGCGCCCTTGTCCGAGCCGACGCCCTCGGCGGCGCCGTTGACCACCATCTCGGGCGTGTAGACGTAACGCAGATGCAGGCTCTCCTGATAATCGCGCTGGCGCCCGGTGGCCCAGGGCTTGCCGAAGGGATCGGTCCAGCCGATGTAGTTCCAGTAATCGACATGGAAGGCGAGGGCGAGGATATCCGGACGCTTGGCCAGCTCGCCGAGAAATTGATCGGCCGGCGGGCAGGAATTGCAACCTTGCGAGGTGAAGAGCTCGACCACCACCGGTACCGGCGGATCCGCGGCGGCGCGAATTGCCGCGCTATCCGCGCCCAGAACGCAGGCGACGAAAAGGAATGCCAGAGCCAGGGAACGGGCTTTCATACCCCCATATTCCGCGAGCGGCGCGATTTTCGCCACTCAATAGGGTTCACGTTGGGGTGAAGCCTTCACCCCGCACCGCGCTTGACCGGGAAAACCTCCGCGCACAGGATCGCCGGCGTTAACCAGCGAAATGGCCATTCCGCCAAGGGAGAAGTTCGGATGATCGTCGAGATTCGCACCTACACCATGCACCCCGGCAAGGCGGGAGCCTGGCTCGAATATTACGAGAAGAACGGGCTGCCCATTCAACAGGAGATGCTGGACAAGCTCATCTTCATGGGCTCGACCGATATCGGCACCTTGAACCAGGTGGTGCACATCTGGACCTATGCGTCGCTCGCCGAGCGCGAGCAGAAGCGCGGCGCCATGGCCAAGGACCCGCGCTGGCACAGTTATCTCAAGAACCAGACGGCCGGGTTGCTGCTGACGCAGGAATCCAAGATCCTGATCCCGGCGGGCTTCTCGCCGTTGAAGTGACGGCGCGGGCCTATTTCGCCTGCATCATGTGGCGGAGCACGTACTGCAATATCCCGCCGTGGCGGAAATATTCCATCTCGTCCTCCGTGTCGATGCGGCAGAGCAGCGGGATGGTCTCCGACTTGCCGTCGGCGCGGGCGATCTGGCAGGTGAGTTCGGCGCGCGGCTTGAGGCCCGCGGCGATCCCGGAGATGTAGAAGAGTTCGCTGCCGTCGAGCTTCAGGGTCTTGCGGTCGGTACCCGGCTTTAATTGCAGCGGCAGCACGCCCATGCCGATCAGGTTCGAGCGGTGGATGCGCTCGAAGGTTTCGACGATCACCGCCTTCACGCCCAAGAGCCGCGTGCCCTTGGCCGCCCAGTCGCGCGACGAACCCGAGCCGTATTCCTTGCCGGCGACGATGACCAGGGAAACGCCCTCCTTCTGGTATTGCATGGCGGCGTCGTAAATCGGCATCACCGCGCCGTCGGGCATGTGCTTGGTGACGCCGCCCTCGACCCCCGGCACCATCTCGTTGCGGATGCGGATGTTGGCGAAGGTGCCGCGCATCATCACCTCGTGATGGCCGCGCCGCGCGCCGTAGGAATTGAAATCGGCCGGGCGCACCTGGTGCTCCAGCAGATACGCGCCGGCCGGACTGTCCTTCTTGATCGAACCGGCGGGCGAGATGTGGTCGGTGGTGATACTGTCGCCCAGGATCGCCAGCACCCGGGCCTTGGTGACATCGGTGAGCTGGCCCGGCTCCTTGGGCATGTTGTCGAAATAGGGCGGGTAGGCGAGATAGGTTGAACCCGGATTCCAGCCGAAGGTGACGCCTTCGAGCGTGCGCACCTTCTTCCATTCCTCCGGCCCTTCGAACACGTTGGCGTAGCGCTTGCGGAACATGCCCGCGTTGACGGTCTTGGCGACGGTGTCGTTGACCTCCTGGTTGGATGGCCAGATGTCCTTGAGATAGACCGGCTTGCCGGCATCGTCCTGGCCGAGCGGATCCTTGGTGATGTCGATGGCGACCGAGCCCGCCAGCGCGTAAGCCACGACCAAAGGCGGCGACGCCAGATAATTCGCCCGCACCTGCGGGCTGATGCGGCCCTCGAAATTGCGGTTGCCCGACAACACCGCCGACACCACCAGATCGCCCTCGTCCACCGCCTGGGAGATCTTCTCCGGCAGCGGACCGGAATTGCCGATGCAGGTGGTGCAGCCATAGCCCACCAGGTTGAAGCCGAGCGCGTCGAGATCCTTCTGCAGGCCCGAGGCGGCGTAGTAATCCGACACCACCTGGCTGCCCGGCGCGAGCGAGGTCTTGACCCAGGGTTTGACCTTCAAGCCGCGCTTCAGCGCGTTGCGCGCCAAGAGGCCGGCGCCGAGCATGACGCTCGGATTGGAGGTGTTGGTGCAGGACGTGATCGCGGCGATCACCACGTCGCCGTCCTTCACCGAATAATTCGCGCCCGCCACCTTGACCGGGCCGCCGGTCTTGGCCTTGTCGCGCGTCGCCGCGAGCTTGGGCAGCTCGGTCTTGAAAGAGGGTGCCACGCCCGACAACGCGACGCGGTCCTGCGGCCGGCGCGGACCGGCGAGCGAGGGCTCGACCGACGCCAGATCGAGCTCGAGCGTGTCGGTGAAGACCGGATCGGGCGATTGGGCGTCGTGCCACAATCCCTGCGCCTTGGCATAGGCCTCGACCAGCTTGATCTGCTGTTCGTCGCGGCCCGAGAGCCGGAGATATCTCAACGTTTCGGCATCGACGGGGAAGAAGCCGCAGGTGGCGCCGTATTCCGGCGCCATGTTGCCGATGGTGGCACGGTCGGCCAGCGCCAGCGAGGAAATCCCCGACCCGTAGAATTCGACGAAGCGCCCGACCACCCCTTTCTTGCGCAGCATCTGGGTCACGGTCAGCACCAAATCGGTGGCGGTCGCGCCTTCGCGCAGGTTTCCATGCACGCGGAAACCCACCACCTCGGGCAGCAGCATGGAGATCGG
>DATNMV010000033.1:0-3537 GCA_035602175.1 Allostellaceae bacterium | reverse complement strand
CGGGCCGGGTTTCGAGCCGCACCACATGCGGCTGTTGCAGCTGCAACTCGGCCGCGTCTTCGATTGTGACGATGCGCTCGCCCGGGTCGATCATCTGCGACATGGCGTTCAAAAGCGTGGTCTTGCCCGAGCCGGTACCGCCCGAGATCAGGATGTTGAGGCGCGAGCGCGCGGCGATCTTCAGCACCGTCGCCATCGCGGTCGAGATATTCTTGGTCCGCGACATGACGTCGAGGGTGATGCCCTTCTTGGAAAATTTACGGATCGAGATGGTCGGTCCGTCGAGCGCCAGGGGCGGGGTGATGATGTTGACGCGGCTGCCGTCCTGCAAGCGCGCGTCCACCAGGGGCGTCGACTCGTCGATGCGCCGGCCGACTTGCGTCACGATGCGCGTCGCGATCGACATGACATGCGCGTTGTCGCGGAAGGCGACGCCGGTCAATTCCAGTTTGCCGCGGCGTTCGACATAAACATGCTTGGCGCCGTTGACCATGATGTCGGTGATGCCCTCGTCGGCCAAAAGCGGCTCCAAGGGCCCTAATCCGAGCATGTCGTCCAGCAGCACGATGACAAGCTGGCGCTGCTCCGACTGGTTCAGCTGGATGCGCTGTTCGACGACGATTTCGCTCACCATTTCCGAGAGCTGGCGCGACAGCTCGTCGCGTTGCAGCTTGGCGGCGACTTCGGTGTCGATGCGCTGGAGAATGAGCGGGTATATCCGCGGCGCGGCTTCGTTGACGTTGCTGCTGCGCTGCGGCGCGGGGCGCGCCGCCGCCGCCGCCGCCACCGGAATCACGTTGCTGGACTGGCGCAGCTCGTCGGCGGCCGGTTTCGGCGCGGGAGCGGACGCCGCCGCGGCCGGAGGCGGCGGCGCTTCAGGCTGGCTCGGGCGGATTTCGGGCAAATTGGGGCGCAGACGAGGTTCGTCGTCGTTAAGGCCGCGGCGACCGAACATGTTAGGCGCTCCGCTTCAGGAAACTG
The DNA here is from genome assembly GCA_035602175.1 of Allostellaceae bacterium. GTDB lineage: Bacteria > Pseudomonadota > Alphaproteobacteria > ATCC43930 > CGMCC-115725 > REEB95. The sequence goes on along the minus strand of DATNMV010000033.1, from coordinate 2,556 downwards.
GGCAAAAACGAACGTGGGCTCAGCGCGCCCGGCAATTTCGGCTGCGCGGCCGGCGCGGCCTTCTTGTCGGTTTTCGCCTCGAAGCCGCCCAGCCGCATGGCGATGTCGCGCAAGGCTCCGGCCGCCTTGGTGTGGCGCATCGCCGCGGTGAGCACGCTGCCGGTCGAGGAGGTGGTGAGCGCTGCGCTGGGCTCGAACGGCACGGCGAAATCGAGATGGATGGTGGTCACGTTCTCGAATTCGGCCTTGGCGATCTCGCCGCGATGCTTGGCGCCGACGTTGTTGCCGATGACCAGATGGCGCGCGGCGGGGGTCAGCGTCTTGGCGAAATCCGAGAGCCGCAGCGTGTCGCGCGCCGCGGCGAGCGACAGATCGGTGACGATGCCGATGGAGCCGGAGAGCGTCAACAGGCGGCGAACGTCCTCGCCGAGATAGCGGGGAAGGTCGACGACGATGAAATCGTTGTCGCCGCGCAGTACGTTGAGCATGGCGTCGACCGCGCCTTGCGCGACATGGATCTCGTCGACCAGCGGCTCTTCGGCGGCCAGCACCTTGAGCCGCGGACTTTCCTGCAGCATCGCCGTGCTCAGCAGCCGGCTGTCGATCCGCGCCGGATATTCGAGTGCCTCGCGCATGCCGGGTGCGGGAATGAGGTCGAAGGACATCGCCAGATTGCCGAAATGCAGATCGAAATCCAACAGCGCCACGCGCTTCTGATAGACATGCGCGAGCGCCCAGGCGACCGAGCCCGCGACCGTAGTGGTGCCGACGCCGCCACGCGCACCCATGAAGGCGACGATATGGGCCTGATTGCGCGGCGTTATGCCGCCGGCATTCGGGCGCTTCTCGGCGCGCAGCGAATTCTCCATCATCGCGAGCGTGATCGGTTTGGTCACGTAATCGGTGACGCCGAGGTCGATGAGCGCGCGATAGAGCGTCAGTTCGTTCCGGCTGCCGATGGCGATGACGCTCATGTCCGGCGGGCAGAATTCAGCCAGGGCGGCCAGGCTCTGGACCGGGTCCTCGACGTCGTCGATATCGACGATCATCAAGGTGGGCGGCGGCGATTTTTCGACGTAGTTCTGCGCCGCGCTCACGCCGCCGTCGAGGATGACGGGGTTGCGCCAGCCCTGGGCCGCGGCCAGATCGCGCGCCACCTGCCCGTTTTCGGGGTCGATGACACAGGCGAGAAGGCGCGGACCCGCCGGCAATCCCGCTTCGGTATCGGTGTTATTGTCCACTGCTGCCACCACTTGAAGAGCCACTGGAACCGGATCCGCTGCCGGAACCGCCACCGGGACCCCAGGAAAGGTTGTCGAGCTTGCCGCTACGGTAAGTTTCGACCGAGCGCACGGCCTCGTCGCCGTCGCCCGGGCCCATCGTCCGCCCGGAAACCAGGTCGCGCGGGTCGGCAACCATGAGATAGAGGTTGGTCGCGTTGGCGCAGCCGAGATTCTTCATCGGCAGATTGTGGAAGTCATAAGTGCCCACCAGATTCCAATCCGGGCAGGCGGGCGGCAGGGCGGCGACGCGCTTCGCTACCACTACGACCGTATCGTCGCCGGGGCCGTGGCCGGAGGGCGCCAACACATGAACGAAACCGAGGCTGCTGAGCGCGTCGCTCACATGCGCGGCGCGCGCGGCCGCCAGCGAAGTTTCGCCGGCAAAAACGGTGATGGAATCGACCTTGCTGATCCGGCCGTCGCCGAGGAAACCGCGCATGCTGTCGACCTCGGCCGGGCTCAGCAACGCCGAGCCGTTGTTGAAATAAACCGGGTGCGCGGTCATCACCGGCTTGGTCACCATCGCCTTGGCCGGATCGTCGAGCCCGGTGGGCTGGCCGTTCGTGGAGCAGCCGGCCAAAAGCGGCGCCGCCAGCAGGACGGCCAGGAGCGCCCGGCGGTTGCGCGAGCCGAGACAGGTGTTTATGGAAAAGGTGTGACCCATCAAGGCTCTCCTAATCGATCTCGAAGCCGACTTGGCCCAGCGGCGAGCCCGCCTTGCGCCCGTCGAGCAATGTCCCGGGTTGGGCCGATTCCGACACCGGCCGCGAAGATGGTCCCGGCTGCGCCGAATCCGACGGCTGGGTGGTGGAGCCGGATCCGATCATCTGGCTTTTCAGATACATTTCGAAGTCGTTCGGCGAGGTCATGCCGTCGGTCGGCATCGCCATCTGATCGTTCGAAACCGGGCGGACGATATAAGGCGTCACCAGGATCACCAGATCGCTCTCGTTGCGCTGGAAGGCTTGCGAACGGAACAGCGCGCCCAGGATCGGCAGGTCGCCGAGCCAGGGATACTTGTTGAGCTGTTGCGTGACGTTGTTCTGCATCAACCCGCCGATGGCGAAGGTCTGGCCGCTCGCGAGCTCGACTGTGGTTTCGGCGCGCCGCGTCGAAAGCCCGGGCACCGAGATGCCGGCGACCTGAATGGCGGTCGATTCGTCGATCTGGCTGACCTCGGGCTCGACATGCAGGCTGATGCGGTTGTCATTGAGGATGGTGCCGACGAAGGTCAAGCCCACGCCGAACTGCTTGTAATCGATGGTGACGACGG
>DATNMV010000032.1:0-5499 GCA_035602175.1 Allostellaceae bacterium | reverse complement strand
AAATGGTGGGCGCTGTAGGGATTGAACCTACGACCCCACCCGTGTGAAGGGTGTGCTCTCCCGCTGAGCTAAGCGCCCGTAGGAGGCTGGATTTAGGCCCGGTTCCGGCCGCTGTCAAGAAAGCGGGGTTTCACGCTATGCTATAGTCGTTCACGATTCGTGATTTGGCCTGCCGCATTCCGCCGTGACAATTTAGCCCCCCAACCGAACAGCCAGATGCCCGCCACTCCCATCGCAGCCTTGGTCCTCGCCGCCGGCAAGGGCACCAGGATGAAATCGTCCCGGCCCAAGGTGCTGCACCAGATCGCCAACCGGCCGATGGTGGCGCACGTGCTGGCGGCGGTGGCGCAGTTGAAGCCGTTGCGCACCGTGGTGGTGGTGGCTCCCGGCATGGGCGACGTCGAGCAGGCGGTGGCGCCGGCCGAAATCGCGTTGCAGACCAAGCAGCGCGGCACCGGTGACGCGGTGGCGGCGGCGAAGAAGCTGCTGGGCGGTTTCAAGGGCGACGTGCTGGTGATTTACGGCGACGCGCCCTTGGTCACGCGCGACACGCTCACCATTCTCCTCAACGAACGCCGCCGCCATCCCGAGACGGCGTTGGTCGTGCTGGGCATGCGGTTGAACCGCGGCGGGCCTTATGGAAGGCTGCTGCTGGCGTCGGACGGAACCCTCGACCGCATCGTCGAGGCGGCCGACGCGACCGAGATCGAGCGCGCCATCACGTTGTGCAATTCGGGCGTGATGCTGGCCGACGCGCCGACGTTGTTTAGCCTGGTCTCCGGCCTCGGCAACGCCAATGCCAAGGGCGAATATTATTTGACCGACATCGTCGCGTTGGCGCGCAGCCAGGGACTCATCTGCCGCGCCGCCGAAGGCCCGTCCGAGGAATTGCTCGGCATCAACAGCCCGGGCGAGCTGGCCGCGGCCGAATCCCACATGCAAAAACGCTTGCGCGCCCAGGCAATGGCGGCGGGCGTGACGCTGGTTTCGCCCGAGACGGTTTATCTAAGCGCCGATACGCGCATCGGCGCCGACACGGTGGTCGGGCCCTTCGTGGTGTTCGGACCGGGGGTGAAGGTGGGCGCGGGCGTCACCATCCCGGCCTTCTGCCACATCGCCGGCGCCACCATCGGCGACCGCGCGGTGATCGGCCCATTTGCCCGGTTGCGTCCGGGTGCTACGCTGTCCGAGGACGTGCATATCGGCAATTTCGTCGAGGTCAAGAATGCGCGCCTCGCCAAGGGCGTGAAGGCCAACCACCTGGCCTATCTCGGCGACGCCGCGGTTGGCGAGGGCGCCAATATCGGCGCAGGATCCATCACCTGCAATTTCGACGGCATCGAGAAATTCCGCACCACCATCGGCAAGAACGTGTTCATCGGCACCAACGCGTCGCTGGTCGCGCCGCTGACCATTGGCCCGGGCGCGATGATCGCCGCGGGCAGCGTCATCACCCGCAGCGTGCCGGCCGACGCGCTGGCGCTGGGCCGCGGCCGGCAGGAGACCAAGCCCGGCCTCGCCAAGCTGTGGCGCGCGCAGCGCAAGGCCGCGATCGCCGCCAGGAACAAGCCGGCGAAAAAAAACAAATCCAAAACCAAATCCAAGCCGAAGAAAAAGGCCCATTCTAAAAAGAGCGGTAGCTGATGTGCGGCATCGTCGGCATCATCGGGCGGGGAGACGCCGCGCCGCTTTTGCTCGAAGGCCTCAAGCGGCTCGAATACCGCGGTTATGATTCGGCCGGCATCGCCACGCTGGTCGACGGCAAGATCGAGCGCCGCCGCGCCGAGGGCAAGCTCGAGAAACTCGCCAAGCGGCTGGAGAAGGAACCGGTCTCGGGCACCATCGGCATCGGCCACACGCGCTGGGCCACGCACGGCGCGCCCAATGAGACCAACGCGCATCCCATCGCCACCGAGCGCGTCGCCGTGGTGCATAACGGCATCATCGAGAATTACCAGGAGCTGAAGGCCGAGCTCGGCCGGGCCGGCTACAAATTCGAAACCCAGACCGACACCGAGGCGGTGGCGCTGCTGCTGACGCGCTATCTGGACGAAGGAATGCGCCCGCGCGCGGCGGTGTTGAAGGCGCTGGCGCACCTCCACGGCGCCTTCGCGCTGGTGATGCTGTTCGCGGGCGAACGCGACATGCTGATCTGCGCCCGGCGCGGCAGCCCGCTCGCCATCGGCTATGGCGAGGGCGAAATGTATGTGGGCTCGGACGCGCTGGCGCTGGCGCCGCTCACCTCGAACCTGGTCTATCTCGAAGAGGGCGATTGGGCGGTGGTGACTGGCAACGGGGCTAACATCTATGACGGCGACGGCAAGGGCGTGGAGCGGCCGATCAAGAAAACCGCGCTCTCGGGCGCGCTCATCGGCAAGGGCGATTATCCGCATTTCATGAAGAAGGAGATCTTCGAGCAGCCGGCGGTGATCGGCGACACGCTGAGTTCGCTCATCAACCCCGCCACGCGCGCGGTGCACCTGCCTTCCTTGCCTTTCGATCTTGCCAAGATCGACCGCGTGACCATCATCGCTTGCGGCACCTCGTTCAACGCCGGATTGATCGCCAAATACTGGATCGAAAAGCTGGCGCGGGTGGCGGTGGAGGTCGACATCGCCTCGGAATTCCGCTACCGCGAAACCGACATGCCGCGGGGAGGATTAGCGCTCTTCATCTCGCAATCGGGCGAGACCGCCGACACGCTCGCCGCATTGCGCTACGCAAAGAAGCAGAAGCAGCACGTGCTGGCGATCGTCAACCAGCCGGAAAGCTCAATGGCGCGCGAGGCCGACGCCGTGTTTCCGACTCATGCCGGGCCGGAGATCGGCGTCGCCTCGACCAAGGCCTTCACGACCCAGCTGGTGGTGCTGGCCTGTTTGGCCATCGCCTTTGCGCGGGCGCGCGGCAAGATCACCGCCAAGCGCGAGGGCGAGCTCACCTTGGCGCTTACCGAAGTGCCGGAGCGGGCGAGCGAGGTTCTGAACCACGACCAGAATATCCAGGCGATCGCTCAGGCCATGGCCGAGACGCGCGATGTGATCTATCTCGGCCGCGGCACCTCATATCCGCTGGCGCTCGAAGGCGCGCTGAAGCTCAAGGAAATCTCCTACATCCACGCCGAGGGTTACGCCGCCGGCGAGATGAAGCACGGGCCGATCGCGCTTATTGATGACAGTGTCCCGATTGTCGTGATCGCGCCTTCAGACGATCTCTTCGACAAGACGCTGTCGAACGTGCAGGAGGCGCTGGCGCGCGGCGGCAAGGTGGTGATGATCTCCGACCGCAAGGGCCTGGCGCGATTGAACGGCCAGCTCGCCTTCGGCATCGAAGTTCCGGAATGCGACCCGTTCGTGGCGCCGCTCTTATACGCCATTCCGGTGCAGCTTCTGGCCTATCACGTGGCGGTGCAGAAAGGCACCGACGTGGACCAGCCGCGCAATTTGGCCAAGAGCGTGACGGTGGAGTAGGGGTCACTAAGGCATGCCAAGCGGCCGGAAATCATCACCGGCATCAACGGCGGAGCTTGGTAAGGGAAGCTCGGGTCTCGGGGAAGGAAAACATGCAGGAACTGGAACCGGATTGGAGCCGCGTTTTGAGCGTGTGGTGGCTGATCCATTGGCGGACCATCGTCGGAAGCTTCGTCACCGGCGCGGCGATCGGCGCGGTGTTGGGCGTGGTGGCCGCCTTCACCGACTGGCGCAGCGCCCCGGCGGTTCAGATCGGGATCGGCATCGTCGTCGGCGTCGCTTGGACCATTCTCACCACGCGCATGGCGCTCAGGAAAAAATACCGCGACTTCCGCATCGTGCTGCTGCCGCATGATGGCGCGTAGATGAATTGGAATTGGGTGCTGGTAAAGAAGATCGTGGGTGCGATGCTGGCGCTGGCCGGCAGCAATTTCCTGTTCCAGCAAGGCGGCACGCGGGAAATGATTATCGGCACGGCGCTTTTGGCGGCGGGTGCCGTCATCTTCATCTGGGCCGCGCGCGGCTAATTAAAGAGTGGGGACGGGCGCGGCCGCGATCCCTTCCTGCTCCAGCGCATAGGCGGCGCGCAGCGCGAGCGATTCCCGCCAGGGCGCGGCGATGATCTGGATGCCCAGCGGCAATTTTCCGGCTTGCGCGATGGGCGCGGCCACCACCGGCAATCCTATGAAAGAGAGCGGCTGGGTATATATCCCAAGGCTGGCGCGGATATTCACCATGGCGCCGCCGAGTTCCATGCTCTCCTGACCGATCCCAGGCGCCGGCCCGGGCGAGCAAGGCGCCAGGATGATGTCGGATTCCCGGAAAAGCGCCAGCACTTGTTCGCGATACCAGGCGCGAAAACGCTGCGCCGCAATCACCCAGGCGGCAGGAATGAGCGCGCCAGCGATGAGGCGGTCACGCACCGCCGGATCGAATTCCGCCGCGCGGGTTTTGAGATCGGGCAGGTGCAGCGCGCCGCCTTCTGCCGCGGTGATGAGAAAGGCCGCGGCGCGGGCATGGCCGGCTGCGGGGATTTCGACTTGGCGCGAAGCGTTCAATGCCTTGGCGGCGCGCGCGAGAATCTCCTGCAACCCGGCATTCTCAGGCGCGAAATATCCACCGGCCACCGCCACGCGCAAATCCTTGACGCCGCGCGCGAGGTCCGGCGATGCGGGTTCCGGCGGCCCTTCGCGGCAGACAGGATCGCGCGCATCGGAACCTTGCAGCGCGTCGTAGCAGGCGGCGAGATCGGCCACCGAGCGCGCGAAGGGCCCGACATGGTCGAGGCTGGCAGAAAAGGGATAGGCCCCTGCGCGCGACAGCCTGCCATAGGTCGGCTTCAGGCCGAAAATGCCGCACAGCGCCGCTGGCACGCGGATCGAGCCGTTGGTATCGGAGCCCAGCGCCAAGGGCACCATGCCGCTCGCCACCGAAGCCGCCGAGCCGCCGGAAGAGCCGCCGCAGATGCGCGACGGATCGTGCGGGTTGCGGGTCGTTCCGTAATGCGCGTTTTCGGTGACAAAGCCATAGGCGTATTCGTCCATGTTGAGCGCGCCGACCAGCACCGCGCCGGCTTTGGCGAGGCTGGCGATAGCTGTCGCGTCGCGCGCCGCCAGCGGTTTCGACGCCTCGATCCTGGAACCGGCGAGGGTGGTGACGCCCGCGATGTCGTAGAGATTCTTCACCGCATAAGGCACGCCGGCCAAGGACGGAAGTTTCTCGCCGCGCGCGCGCCTGGCGTCGACCGCGGCGGCCTCCGTAAGCGCGCGTTCGGAGGTCACTAGCGTGAAGGCGTTGAGCTTGGGATCGAGCGATGCCACGCGGGCGAGCGCCTGTTGCGCCGCTTCGCGCGCGCTCATCTTTCCGTCGCGGATGTCGCGCGCGATGTCGAGCGCGCCGGGCAATCCGCTCACGGGCGGAACACCGGCGCGATTTCGGTGTTCTCGGGCAGCGGAAATTCCGTCACCAGGCGCGCGATAGAGGCTATGCGGTCGAGATTGTGCACCACGCCGGGCCGGTGTTCGGCGGATAT
>DATNMV010000031.1:0-9029 GCA_035602175.1 Allostellaceae bacterium | reverse complement strand
GAGGAACGGCATGAGTGTTAGCGGAGGCCGCGGGGCGTTTGCAAGGTTCTAGGCTGATAAACCGGCTGCCGTGCCTGGGTTCGGTGGCGTCTCAAGCCCCGGCCATGCGTAGCACCCGACGTGCGAAGCCAAATCATGCGTAGCACTTGACGTGCGAAGCCAAATCAAGCGGCAGGCGCAGAATCCGATGTGCGGAGCGCCGGCGTCTCAAGCCCCGGCCACGGTCATGCCCTCGATCCGCAGCGTCGGCGCGTCGATGCCGGTCCGGAATTCGAGATCGCTCGCCGGGCGCAGATTGAGGAACATGTCCTTGAGATTGCCGGCCACCGTGACCTCGTGCACCGGATAGCTGAGCGCGCCGCGCTCGATCCAGAAGCCGGCAGCGCCGCGGCTGTAATCGCCGGTTATGCCGTTGACGCCCATGCCCATGAGTTCGGTGACGTAGAGGCCGTTTTCGATTTCGGCGATCAGCTCCGCGGCGGTCACCGCGCCGGCGGCGAGGTAGAGATTGGACGGGCCGGGGCCGGGCGGACCCGACGGGCCGCGATGCGCATGGCCGGTGGTGCGGAGATTCAACTGGCGCGCCGAGGCCGAATCCAGCAGCCAGGTCCGGAGCACGCCGTCCGCGATCACGTCGCGCTTGCGGTTGGCCACGCCCTCGGCGTCGAACGGCATCGAACGGTGGCCGCGTTTGATATGCGGATCGTCGGTGACGGTCAGTCCTTCGGGCAGGATGCGTTGGCCGAGCTTGTCCTTGAGGAAACTGGTGCCGCGCGCGATGGCCGTGCCGTTGATGGCGCCGGCCAGATGCCGCAGCAGCGAGCCCGCCACCCGCGGATCGTAAACCACCGGAACCCGCGCGGTAGCCGGTTTGCGCGCCTTGAGCCGCGCCACCGCGCGCTCGCCCGCCCGGCGGCCGATATCCTCCGGGCGCTTGAGGTCGGCGGCGTGCACGGCGGAATCCCAATCGTCGTCGCGCTCCATGGCGGCGCCTTCGCCCGCCAGCACCGCGACGGCGATGCTGTGGCCGGTGCCGGCGTAGGTTCCGCTGAAGCCGTTGGAGGCGACGACCGCCATCTCGGCGCGCGTCCAGCTCGCCTGCGCGCCTTCCGAATTGGAGACGCCGGACACCGCGCGCGCGGCGTCTTCGGCCAAGGATGCGCGGCGCACCAGGGTTTCCGGCGCCGGCTCGGCCGGGTCGACCATGTCGAGCGCGGGAAAATCCCCGGCGAGCTCGGCCGGATCGGCCAGGCCGCAATAGGGATCCTCGGGCACGGCGCGGGCCATCTCGATGGCGCGCGGAATCAGATCGCGCTCGTGATTGGCGCCACGGTCATTGGAAGAGACGATGGCTTGGCGCTTGCCGATGATGACGCGCAATCCCAGATCGAAGCCCTCGGCGCGCTCGAGCTTCTCGATCACGCCCAGGCGCTGACTGTGCGACAGCGATATACCGTCGACCAGCACGGCGTCGGCCTGGTCGGCGCCGGCGCGCTTGGCGCGGCTGACAAGATCGCCCAGAACGGACAGGGCATCGGCGGGTTTGGACATGGGATCCGGAATGAGGCGGCGGGAACTCCCATCATATGGGGTGGGACGGCGCGCGTTCCAGCCTCACGCGGGCGTCATGCGCCACACCACGGTGTCGCGGCTTTCGCGGTCCTCGAGTTCGAGCGAAGTCTTAACGATAGAGCGGGCGACTTCTTCGAGTCCCGTCTTGGGCAGATAGGCCCGGCCCGGATCGCCCAGCAGCACCAGCGCGCCGCCGCGGGCAAGCCGCCCGAGCCAGGGGATGAGGCGGTCGGCCAAGGGCCGCTCATAGCACATGTCGCCCGCCAGCGCGGCCTGCCAGGAAGCGGGCCCGCGCGCCAGCAGATCGGCGGTTTCGATGGCGAGCGAAACCTTGTTCAAACCCGCATTGATGGCTATCGCCGCGCAAGCGAAGGGATCGAGCTCGGCGGCGGTGACGCGCGCCCCGGCCCGCGCCGCGGCGATCGCGACCAGCCCACATCCGGCGCCGATATCGAGCACGCTTTTTCCCGCCACCAGCTGCGGATGGTCGAGGATGTGGCGGGCCAGCGCCTGGCCGCCCGCCCAGGCGAAGGCCCAATAGGGCGGCGGCAATTGGGATCGCTCGAGCGACGCCTCGGTCGCATGCCACAAGGGTGTGATCTCCGTAGCAAGATACAGCCGGATTTCGGGGCAAAGCGGCGGCGATACGATCGCGGTGTTGGCGCGGATGAAGGATTCGTGATCGCTAGAGGACATAGGATGCGACGATGCCGGCCAGCAGCAGCCAGCCGGTGACGCGGTTCGATTTGAACTTGGCCAGGCAATCGGAGGATTCGTCGAGCGCTACCCCGGCCGCCTGCCAGAACAACTGCGCCGTGGCCAAGGCAAGGGCGAGCCAGAACCAGAAGCCGAGCCCGGCGGCCAGCCCCGCGCCCGCCCACAATACCGCCGCCGCGGCGTAGAACGCGAACAGGAAGGGCCGCGTGTTCTGCCCGAGCGCCAGCGCCGAGGATTTGACGCCGATGAGCGCGTCGTCCTCCTTGTCCTGGTGCGCGTAGATGGTGTCGTAGCCGAGCGTCCAGCATATGCCGCCGGCGTAGAGCAGATAGGCGGGCCACGCGAGAACGCCGCTGGCCGCGGCATAGCCCATGAGAGCGCCCCAGTTGAAATTCAATCCCAGAAAAAACTGCGGCCAATATGTCACCCGCTTCATGAAGGGATAGGTCGCGATCAGCAGCAACACGGCGAATCCTAGATCGATCGCAAGCCGGTCGAGGCAGAGCAGTACCGCCGCGCCCACCGCCAGTTCGCAAGCCAGAAACACCGCCGCTTGACGCACCGAAACCTGGCCGCTCGGGATCGGCCGGGCGCGCGTGCGTTCGACGCGCGCGTCGAACTCGCGGTCGGCGATGTCGTTGAAGGTGCAGCCGGCGCCGCGCATGGCGACGGCGCCGACGGCGAATAATGCTACGAGTTTCCAATCCGGCCAGCCGCCGGCCGCCAAGGCGATGCCCCACCAGCCGGGGAACAGCAGCAACCAGGTGCCGATCGGCCGGTCGAGCCGGGCGAGGCGAAGATAGGGCCGCCACGGCGCCGGCGCGAACCGGTCGACCCAATCGCCGCTCGGAATGTCGGTCATAACGCCATCTTGCCCGTGCGGCCGTCGCCGCGGAAGTATGGCAATATCCCGCCCATGGCTTATGAGCCGGTCACCCGCCTCTATGTCGAGGCCAGCCTGGGCGAGGGCGGTTCGCTCGGCCTGGCCGCGCCGCAGGCGCATTACCTGAAATCGGTTTTGCGCCTGGGCAAGGGCGACGAGCTGGCGCTGTTCAACGGCCGCGACGGCGAATATCGCGCGCGCATCGCCGGGCTGGGCCGCGGCTGGTGCTCGCTCGACATCCTGGCGCAGCGCCGTCCGCAGCGCGACGAGGGCGATCTGTGGCTGGCCTTCGCGCCGATCAAGCGCGCGCGGCTCGATTTCTTGGTCGAGAAGGCGACCGAGCTGGGCGTGTCCGAGATCCATCCGGTGATGACCGCGCGCACCATGGTGGCGCGCGTCAATGCCGAGCGGCTCAGGGCCAACGCCGTCGAGGCCGCCGAGCAGAGCGAGCGGCTTTCCGTTCCCGCGGTCCATGAGCCGGTCAAGCTCGCCCCATTGCTCAAGGCGTGGCCCGCCGGTCGCAGGCTCATCCTGTGCGACGAAAGCGGCACCGCGCCCCCTCTGGCCCAGGCGTTGAAGGGGCTCAGTCCCGCGCCGTGCGCAATCCTGACCGGCCCCGAAGGCGGCTTTGCCGATTCCGAACTTGACGATCTGCGCAAACTCCCCTTTGTTTGCCCGGTCGGCCTGGGGCCGCGGGTGCTGCGCGCCGACACGGCGGCGCTCGGTGCGTTGGCGGCGTTCCAGGCGCTGGTCGGGGATTGGTCCCGGGACCGTCCGCGCTGAGCCTTTCCGTGTCATTCCGTGTTCCAACAACAGAGACAGAATCGCGTTCATGTCCGCTCCTTCGCATTCCGGCGGCGCGCCGATCACCGACAAGCGCCAGCTGATCGACTTTCTGGCCTCGGGCGCCAAGCCGCCCGAGGATTGGCGCATCGGCACCGAGCACGAGAAGTTCGTCTTCCGCCGCAAGGATCTGAAGCGCGCGCCCTATGACGGCGCCGACGGCATCCTGGCGCTGTTGGAGGGGCTGATGCGCTTCGGCTGGGAGCTGGTGCACGACGCCGACAAGGTGGTCGGCCTGTCGCTCAACGACGCCGGCATCTCGCTCGAGCCCGGCGGGCAGTTCGAGCTCTCGGGCGCGCCCTTGAAGAATCTGCACGAAACCTGCGCCGAGCTGCACCAGCATCTGCGCCAAGTGCGCGAGGTCGCCGAGGAACTCGACCTCGGCATGCTCGGCATGGGCTTCGATCCGCTGTCGAAGCGCGACGAGGTGCCGTGGATGCCGAAGCGGCGCTACGCCATCATGCGCGACTACATGCCGAAGAAGGGCAAGCTCGGCCTCGACATGATGCTGCGCACCTGCACCGTGCAGGTGAATCTCGATTTCGCTTCCGAGGCCGACATGGTGGCGAAGTTCCGCGTAGGATTGGCGCTGCAACCGATCGCCACCGCGTTGTTCGCCGCGTCGCCCTTCACCGAGGGCAAGCCCAACGGCTTCCTCAGCTACCGCAGCCAGGTCTGGACCGACACCGATCCCGACCGTTGCGGCATATTGCCGTTCGTGTTCGAAAAGGGCATGGGCTTCGAGCGCTATGTCGACTACATGCTCGACGTGCCGATGTATTTCGTCTACCGCGACGGCCGCTACACCGACGTCGCCGGGCAAAGCTTCCGCGATTTCCTCAAGGGCAAGCTGCCCGGAATGCCGGGCGCCATTCCGGTGATGAGCGACTGGTCGGACCACCTGACCACGGTCTTTCCCGAGGTTCGCCTTAAGCAGTTCCTCGAGATGCGCGGCGCCGACGGCGGCCCGTGGCGGCGGCTCTGCGCGTTGCCGGCGTTCTGGACAGGGTTGCTCTACGACCGCGCGGCGCTCGATCACGCGGAACAGCTGATATCCTCCTGGACCCAGGAGGATCACGCCGCCTTGCGCCGCGACGTGCCGAGGCAGGGCCTGGCGACCCGGTTCCGCGGCCGGAGCTTGAAGGACTGGTCGCTCGACGTGTTGAACATCGCGCGCGCGGGTTTGCGCGCGCGCGCCCAGCTCGATCAGACGCGCGACGACGAAAGCATCTTCCTCGATACCTTGTTCGAGATCGCCGAAAGCGGCCTGACACCGGCCGAGCAATTGCTGGCGGAATATCGCGGCCGCTGGGGCGGCCGGATCGCGCCGCTCTACGAGGAACAGGCTTACTGAGACCTACTGCGTCGGCGCCGCGTCGACGCCAAGGGTCGCGTTCAACCCAAGGCCTTTATCGCACCTTCGATTGCATCGCGCAGGAAGGCTTCGGTCTCGACCATGCCGTCCTTCGCCCGGAGGATCTGGCTTGACGACGCAATCGCCGCGGTGAAATCGCGCGTATGCCAATGTCCGAGCTTCGGAAGATGCGGCAAAGAAGCGGCGTCGGGATAGGGATAGGGGCTCACATAGTAATAAGGCTCGTCGTAATACTCGTCCCCCGGCGACAGGCCCGCATTCACTGAGCGGGCTTTCCCGTCATGGCCCGGCTCGAGCGAGATCAAGGTGGCCAGATCGAAATGGTGCGGCCAGCAGCGCACGGGTGACGCCGTGAATTTTCTGCCGATCATGTCTTCTCGAATATCGTTGAGCGCATGATTGGCATTGCTGAACCAAGCCGCCAGCTCGGCCAGAACATCGCCGCGCCCGACCGCCTCATAAACTACGCCCCCGGCCATCGTGTGTTCGGGCATTTTATAGGGAGACGGCATGTCGAGGAGGCTTTCATCGAGGCCTATTGCGCCGAGCCGTTCCCCGAGCCACTTGCGCGCGGCCGGGTCGGAGCGGCCGTTCAACGGAAAGGCTCGGGTGCGTTCGGAGCCTTCGCCGTGCAATACGAGCGTAAGATCGGCGATCTTCAAACCCAGCCGCACATCGTCCTTCAGGCGATGCGTCGCAAAGCCGTCGAGCTTGTCGTCCCAGCCCAGATTCGTGTGGTTGTCATCCGGTCGTGGCGGGACATAGGCGCGCGCCGCGCGGGCGAGCCATTGCACCGCATGGTGAGTTTGACGGCGGCCCTCGCTCAGCCGGTCGCGGTCGACGCTATGGAGCGGCCGCCAATTCAATCTGCCCATCCAGCGCCGGTCACACCGGGTGCGCCTTGCGGCCGCCGCGCTCCATCGATTCCGGCGTCCGCTGCTCGCTGGCGATCAGTCTTTCGGCGAGCGCCAGGCAGCGCTTGGCCAGTTCGGATGCGCCCTCGGCCAGTTCGGTCGAGTCGCGGACGATCTCGACGTTCTTCTCCATATCCTCGCGCGACCAGCCGCGCGAATGAGCGATGTAAGGGAATTGCGGAAAGAGGAACCCGAGCTCGGCGAAGAACCCCATCATTTGGCCGGCCACCGCCTGGATGTTATCCTGGCCGCCGACGATGATGAAGCCCGCGACCTTGTTGCGAATGAGGATGCGGTTGTGCGTCGTCACCGCGTTCTGCACGCAGTTGAGGCGCTCGGCCATTTTGAAATAGAGTGAGGCTGCAGCACCCCATCGGATCGGCGAGGCGATGATGATCGCGTCGGCCCAATGCACCAGCGCCTCGTACACCACCGTCATCTCGTCGGCTTCGTCCATCTGGGTGATCGAGCAGGGCCAGGTGCAGGCGCGCGCGGCTTTCGAATAATAGCCTTCGCAATTGCGGAACTTGAGTTGGTTTAGCCGGATGAGTTTGGTTTCGGCGCCGGTCTTTTTTGCCGCATCGAGGGCGTGCTTCAGCAGATGGTCGGAACCGGAGAAGCGCGGGTTCTTCTCGTCCATCGCGGTGGTCGAGATGCCGGCGAGGCGCAGCGGGCCGTCGGCGCGTTCGGGCCTGCGCGCCAGCGGATGCGGCGGGTGCGGCGCCTTGTGCCGCCGCGTCGCCGCCGCGAGATTGACCAGCACGCGGCCGTTCTCGACCTTCAACGGGTAGGCGGGGATGCGATCGGCCTCGAAGCCCGGCTCGCCGAGACCTGTGACCCGGTGGAACTTCCACTGGTGCCAGGGGCAGGTGACGTAGTCGCCGTCCAGCCTGCCATCGGCCAGGGGTCCGCCGACATGGTTGCAGACGTCGGAAACGGCGCCGAACATGCCGTTGCCGAAGGAAAGAGCAAGCGGCGTGCTGCGTGCGGTCACCCGCTTGAGCGGCGCACGTGACAACTCCACGGCCGCGCCGAGATCAACCCAGTCCTCGTCCGTTTTCATGGCGCTTCCCTGATTTCATGACGCGGGGATGTCTCAAATTTTGTCAGAATAGGCGAGGCAAACATCGCCGCAAACGATGCTATGCAGCATCAGAGTTCGCGTCAACTCAGGCCGCGTGTTTATGAATCGAGATGGGTGACCAAACGCAGTCGCGGATTATCCGCCAAGCGCCGGAGGCGTAGTGGTTCCGATCGGTCTCAGGCGTCTCCGCCGATTTCAATCGCTTCGCAGTGCGACATGGCCAAATCGAACTCGGGGCTGTTTTCGGACCATTGCCCCATCCAATGCTTGGCGTTGCCCGGGAATTGAAAGCTCATGGCGGTGAGACACTGATTGACCGTTTCGCCGTCTTCGGACAGCGGCATGATCAGACGGTGGCAGACCAATTCCACATTCCGGGCCGAGTGATAGCGATTAACCACCAGGACGGGTCTCATCCGCTCGCACATGACGCGGTAATTGTCTTCGACGAACTTGAGCCGCTCGCCCGTGAAGATCTCGTCAAAATACTTCCCTTTGAGTTCCGATCCATATGCCTCGACGATTGCGCTGCCCGCCAAGCGGTAGCGGATGCGTTTCCCGCCATCCACCATCTCGGTAATTTGGATATTGGGGAGCAGACGCGGAATTTCCGTTGGTTCAATATCCTGCCGTCTCGGCATATTGCGGCCATCTCGCTTACTCCGCCAATATGCATGGGCGGATCTCAGGATCGAATCTTTTGTAAAGTCGTACGCCACGCTTATGGAGTCGGTAAGACGCGAGTGCCGCCTTTCAACGCGCTTGACATGACTGCGATCGCTGCTGAGCCAAAAATCACTGATGCTCTTGACCATGGCCTCGAACGCTTCCAACTTCACGGGCTTGCTGAGGTAACAATTCGCATGCAGTTCATAGGCTCTTAAAATATCCACTTCCGCCTCGGAGGTGGTCAGGATGATGATCGGAATGGATCTCAGGTCATCATCTCCCTTGATGAGAGCCAGAACCTCGCGGCCATCCATTTTCGGCAGGTTCAGATCCAGCAAAATAAAATCCGGGCGAGGAGCATAGGCGTATTTTCCCTCTTGCCTGACAAAAGCCATGGCCTCCACGCCGTCGCTAGCAACGTGCAGATGGATGGCCCGATTGGCGGCGCGAAAGGATTCCCGCGTCAGCACGACGTCGCCGGGACTGTCCTCGACCAGCAGAACGTCGATAGGCGTGATTCTTCCGTCGTTCTCTTTCATGAACTCTTCTTATTTCCTGTCAGGGCGAAGCTGAAAATCATCGGGGGCAGAAGGAGGGATCTCACTTTGTTTTCAGCAAGTATGAATTCAAAATATATGCGCGCGGTCTATTGGAAGCATGAATCAAAAATATAAATACGCACGCGAACGCCTTCGGAAACTACCTAGCGGCTTGAATTCCAGGAATGCTTCCATGCGTGGATTCGGCTATCACTCGCCCGAAATGGCACAGCCATGGCCCTGAGACGGTTGGTGCGTTCCATCGAGAGTGTGAATGCAAAACTACCGGGGGCGGCTTACCGATGTCCGCTTTACCCCAATGGCAGACATGGCTCGAGACGAGTGGCAGGGCCGCTTTGCGCCAATTGCAGACATGCGTCGATTCCCGCATTGGGACTGGCGGCCTTCGACGAATTATGGGTTTGATCCAGAC
>DATNMV010000030.1:0-6217 GCA_035602175.1 Allostellaceae bacterium | reverse complement strand
GCGAGCCACGCCGAGCTCATTGACGATCACGGTATCCAGATCGCCCCCCTTCATTATCCGCATCTGTCGCACCAGGAAATCTTCGATTCGGTCGAGACCTTCTACAGGCGCTTCTATTTCCGCGCCGGCAAGATCGCCTCGATCGTGAACGAGATGGTGCGGAGTCCGGAAATGATGCGCCGCCGCCTGCGCGAGGGCGTGGAATTCTTCCACTTCCTGCGCGAGCGGGAGATGGCGCACTAAGCCCGAGCGGCATTCCCGCTTCTGCGTCTTTCCCGCCCGCGCGCGCCGGTCAGTCGCGCTTGAGCGATCCCAGCAGCGCCGGCAGGATGATGAAGGTGCAGAACAGCGTATAGATCAGCGCGATGGTCAAAAGCTTGCCCATCTCGGACGTCCCGGGATGGTTCGACAGCGCCAGGCTGCCGAAAGCGGTTCCGGTGGTGAGGGCGCTGAACAGGATCGCCCGCGCCGTGCTCGATTGCAGCAGGTCGCTGGCCCCGGCGCGCCAGCGCATCACGAAATAAACGTCGAAGGAGACGCCCACTCCAAGAAGCAAGGGCAACGCTATGATGTTGGCATAATTGAGCGGCAGGTCGACCAGCACGCTGGTCGCCAGCGTCATGAGGCCGGCCAAAAGCAACGGTCCCAATACCAGCACCACGTCCTCGATCCGCCGCAACACCACCAGCAGCAACAGCGCGATAGCCACCACGGCGATGGAGCCGGCGGTGAGGAAGGCGCCGATCACGGTCTTGGCCGATTCCTGGATGGTCACGGGCGTGCCGGTCGCCTCGGGCGCGATCTGGCGCACCGCCGCCGCGAAATCACGCAACACGGGATTCTGGCGGGCATCGCCCTTGGGATAGACCTCGATCAGCGCCCGTCCGTCGGCCGTTACCCAATCCTGCTTGAGATCGTCCGGAATGGTGTCGAGCGAGACCTTCTTGGCGTTCAAGGCGAGCCGCATATCCTCGAGCCGCCGCGGGACCCCGTCCGACAGATTAGCCTCGAGCGCCGGCAGCACCGCCGGTCCTCTGGCGAGCGCCGCCACGAGCGCCTTTTCCAGTCGCGCCGCCGCCGGATCGCGGCCGGATATCGCCTTCATCTGCTCGGCGCATTGTGATATCGCGGCCATGAGATCGGGATCTTTCGGCGCCGGCAGGGTCTCGGGCGGCGACAACGAGGGGCCGAGCAGGGTCTTGACGTCCGCCAGGATGGCGAGCTTCGCGTCCTGATCCTCGGGCACGAAGCTCGCGATGGTGAGGGTCTGCGCCACTTCGGGCAGGGCGTCGAGCTTGCCGGCAAGCTCCGTCGCGGCGTCGGGTGAGGGCGCCAGGATCTCGATGGTATAGGGCGTGCTCATCGGATCGGTCATGAGGTCGAACAGCGTCGCCACCGATTCCGACTTCGGATTCTGCAAATTGAGTGGATTGAAATCGAAACGCAGCCGCGGCAGCAACGCCACCGAGCCGACGGCGATCACCACCGCGAGCATGATGATCGGCAAGCGCTGCTTGATCAGGAAACGGTCGATGGGCCCGGCCCAGGTAAAGCCCACGGCGCGCGGCTCGCCCCGCGGCCGCATCAGCGCTATCAGCGCCGGCAGCAGAGTCAGATTCAGCGCCAGCGCGATCAGCATGCCGACCCCCGCGATCAACCCGAGATCGGAGACGCCGGTATAGTCGGTCGGCACGAAGGAGAAGAATCCGACCGCGGTGGCGAACGCGGCCACCGCCATAGGCCGGCCGATGCCGCCGGCGGTGCGCCGCAGCGCCTCGGCCAGGTCGCCGGCGCGGTAGCGTTCATCGCGGTAGCGAACGCTGAACTGGATCCCCAAATCGACGGCGATGCCGACAAACAGCACGGCAAAGGCGACCGAGATCGGATTGAGCGCGCCGATCGCGCCGACCGCGAAGGTGGTGCAGGCGATAAGGCCAACCGCCAACGTGATGATGATGGCGAGGAACACCCGGGTCGAGCTCAACGCCAGGAACAGCCACAAGCACAGCAACCCGACCGACAGCATGGTCGAAAATCCCGCGCCCTCGGACAGCGTCGCAAGCTGGTCGTCGGCCAGCGCGACTGGCCCGGTGACGCGCACGGTCACGCCGCGGTCGGGCGTCAGGCCAAGCTCGGTCGCGTCTTTATGGATCATGTCGGCGGCGGCCTCTCCGGGCGCCAGCGCGTCATAGCTGAGCGCGGCTTGAGACAAAACGATGCGGCGCAATTCGTGTGGATCAGGTTTCCGCCCGGACAGCAATTGCTCCCAGGACAGCGGCGCATAGCGTCCAGCCAGCGCGTTCTCGATCGCCTGCGCGACGCCGCTCAAGGCGGGGGCGATGTCGTGTGCTTCGATGTCGCCGTGGCCGACGCCCAGGGCCAGAAGCCCGATCGATCCGAACACGCCGCGCAAGCTCGGATCGGCGGCCAGGGTGCCGAGGAAGGGTTGAGCCTTGATGATCTGGTCGGCGAAATCCTGGACCTCTTGTTTCGACAGGAACAGCATACCGTTCTGGCGGAAAAACATGATGCCGTCGGGAACGCGCACGTTGCGGAAAAGCTTATCCTCGCTTTTGAGCTTGTCGCTCAGCGCCGTCGCCGCGTCCTCGGCCTGGTCGGGCGTGACGCCGTCGATCACCGCGACCAGCAGGTCGACGTTCTGCGGGAATGCCTTGTCCATTTCCGCCTCGCGCTGCCGCCAGGGGAGATCCTGCGAGATCAGCTTGTCGAGGTCGGTATCGATGGTGATGTTCCGCGCGGAATAGATTCCTCCCGCCACGGTGAGCGCCAGCAGCACGGCGACCAGGATGGCGGCGTGGCTGCGGCTCGACTCGACGATGCGGGCGATGAAATTTTCCATTTTCTCAAGCCTCGCCGCGGGCCAAGACGTTGAGATTTGACGTGTTATGAGGCGGCTGGGGCGGCATTTGGCGGCCTATAATGGTCAGCCTTTGCCGCAACGCAAGATGCAATCTTGGGAAAGCGCCGCCCGGCCTAGAACTTATAGCCGAAGCGCATGCCGAGATTCGTCAAGCCGGGATTGTGCGTTGTCAGGTTGGCGTCGGAGATATGATCGAGGAAGGCGGATATGCTGTATGTGGCGTTGATGCGATAGCCGGCCTCGAACTCTTCATGGAACAGGATGCGCCCGCCAAGCCCCTTGATGTGGGATGTAGAGGTGTCGGCGGTATTGTCGGCCATGTCGTGCACCGCGCCGCCGAGGCCGAGCGCGACGAAAAAGCTGTCGTTACGGATGATCGAGCTGTGCAGAAAATCGGCTTCCCAGGTGAGGCCAAAATAGCCGTAGCTGGTCGCCTGGCCGGGCCGGGTGTTGATGGTGACGCCGAGATGTGGACGCGGCGACCAGAGCACGCTCAGGAACTGGGGCGAGATGAACAACGCCTCCAGATTGACGTCGACACAGCATTCCTTGTGATCGCCGCCGATGGGCACGTCATGGTCGCCGATGCCGATTTTCGCCTCGTCGATAATGCCCAGCGCGGCGGCGTGCGCTGCGTCGGGCATCGTCGCGACGGCCAAGGCCGCAACGGCCATGACCGCAAGCCGGGCGAGCGTCTTCCCCCTCATTGACGACCCTCTCGTGCGTTCGCGATGAAACCAGCGAAGATTTGCACTGTGACAATAATCTCCAGCCTTGCCAAGGGCCTTGCTTTTGCTGAAGCCGATCGGCTTCCGGCAGCGGGGCGGTCGCGGGCGGGGCGATTGACCATGCTGCGGACCGCGATATAGCTTCGCCGTCAGGCCGCGAGCCGCACTGCAAGGCATAAGCGGCGCGGGGAGGGATGCGCGGTGCCGCCGGTTTCGCCGGAGAAGGTCATTGCCGTCAGGCAATTGAGCAAGGCCTATGCGACGCGGGCCGAGCCGGTGTCTGCGCTCCAGGACATCGATTTCGCCATGGATGAGGGCGAATTTGTCGCCGTAGTGGGGCCCTCGGGCTGCGGCAAATCGACCCTGTTGAAGATCTTGGCCGGGCTCATACCGGCTTCATCGGGCGGCGCCTATTTGCGCGGCACGCCCATCGCGGGCCCCCGGCGCGACATCGGCGTCGTGTTCCAGTCGCCGGTTTTGTTCCCCTGGCGCAGCGTGATCGACAACGTGCTGCTGCCGGCCGATGTGCAGCGGCTCGACCGCGCCAGCCACGCCAGGCTCGCGCGCGACCTGCTGGAGCTCGTCGGGCTCGACGGCTTCGAGAACCGCTATCCCTGGGAGCTTTCGGGCGGCATGCAGCAGCGCGTGGCGATCGTGCGCGCGCTCATCCACGATCCCGCCATGCTGCTGATGGACGAGCCCTTCGGCGCGCTCGACGCCATGACGCGCGAGCAGATGAATCTCGAGCTGCAACGCATCTGGCTCGAGCGCCGCAAGACCGTGGTGTTCATCACCCATTCGATATCCGAGGCCGTGTTCCTGGCCGACCGCGTGCTGGTGATGACGCCGCGTCCGGGGCGCATCGCGGAAGCGGTCAAGGTTGATCTGCCGCGGCCGCGCGGGCTCGATCTCATCGGCACGGCCTTCTTCGGAACCTACACCCGCCGCATCCGCGGTCATTTCAACGCGGCCAATCCGGCGGGGGCCGAGCTGTGAAACCGGCCGGCAGCCCATGGCTCCGCATCCTGCTCCTGTTCGTGGGTCTCGGGCTGTGGGAATTGCTCGTGCGGATGTTCCATGTTCCCAGATATATTTTGCCCGCGCCGTCGCTTGTGGCGATGGCGTTCTATCGCGGCGTCGCCAGCATGGTTTACGTCGACAATCTGTGGATCACGCTGCTGGAGACGCTGCTGGGCTTCGCGCTCGGCACGGCGCTCGCCTTCCTGCTCGGCACAATGGTGGCGCTGTCGCGGCGCTTCGAGTACTACCTCTACCCCTTCATCGTCATGTTCCAGGCCTTGCCCAAGGTGGCGCTGGCGCCGCTGATCGTGGTCTGGTTCGGGCTCGGCCTCTCGTCCAAGGTGGTGAACGCGGCGCTGATCGCCTTCTTCCCGCTGATGGTGAACACCATCCTCGGCCTGCGCTCGGCCGATGAGGATCGCATCAACCTGATGCGGTCGCTCGACGCCAGCGAGACGCAGATCTTCTGGATGTTGCGTCTGCCGGGCGCGCTGCCTTTCATCATGGCGGGGGTTGAGGTGGCGATGATCTTCGCGTTGATCGGCGCCATCGTCGCCGAATTCGTCGGCGCGCAGAGCGGCCTGGGCGTGCTGATCCAAAGCCTCAATTTCTCCGCCGATATCGCAGGAGTGTTTTCGGTGCTGCTGATCCTCTCGGTCTTGGGGCTGGTCCTCAACCAGGTTATTGTGCTGGTGCGCCGCCGGGTGCTGTTCTGGGACCCGTCGGAGAAAAGATCGCCGGAAAACACGGCTAGGAGAGGGAGACTATGAAACGCTGGATCGGAATAGCCGCGGCGGCGCTGGCGGCGCTGGCGGCCGGGACCGCGAACGCCGACAACACGGTGCGGGTTGGTTTCTGCGCCAAAACCATCACCTCGGCCGCGGCGCCCTTCGCCATATCCAACAAATACGGTTGGTTCGGCGGTTTCAAGGTCGAGCTGGTGGCGCTCGCAGGCTCGAGCGATTGCGTCAAATACGTCGGCACCGGCGAAATACCCTATAGCCTGCCGTCGATCGAGCCGGTGGGCACGCTCCGCCCGCAAGGCATCAACGCCAAGGTTTTCTACACGGCCTATCAGGGCAATATTTACGATCTCGAAGCGCCGGTCGCGAGCCCGGTCAAGACGCTCAAGGATTTGAAGGGCAAGAAGATCGGCGTCTCCTCGATGGCTTCGGGCGGCGTGCTGGTGGCCAAGGCGGTGGCGGCCAATCTCGGTTTCGCGGATGACGTCACCATCATCGCCATTGGCGAGGGGGCGCAAGCGGCGGCGCTGGCCAAAAGCGGCGAGGTCCAGGCGCTTTATCTCTACGACACGCAATACGCGCTGATCCAGAACGCGGGCGTGCCGTTGCGCAAGATTGCCAATCCGGATTTCGACCGCTTTCCCTCGAACGGCTTGATCGCGCTCGACGACTATCTCGCCAAGAACCGCGCCGAGGCGCTGGCGCTGGCCAAGGGCTACGCCATGGGCACGGTGTTCGCGATTGCCAATCCCGAGGCCGCGGTGCGGATCAACTGGGAACAGTTTCCCTATACCAAGGCTACCGGCAAGGATGACGCCACCGCGCTCAGCGACGACATCAAGACG
>DATNMV010000029.1:0-2915 GCA_035602175.1 Allostellaceae bacterium | reverse complement strand
TCAGGTTGGTGAAGCCGGCGGCGGTCAGCTTGACGCCGTCGAGGCGGAACTGGTCGAGGCCGTGGCTTGAGGCTTCGAGCGCCAGATGGTCGACGCCCATCCTCGCCAATTCCTGCAATTCCTTGTGCAGCTCGACCGGGTCGGGGGTGGTGAGGCTGCCGGGTCTGTCGATCCCCGGCGCGACCATGCCGATGGTGCCGAGGCTCGCCGCCTTCAGCCCGGCGCTTTGCCAGATCTGGCGCAGGAACACTGCGACCGAGGTCTTGCCGTTGGTGCCGGTGACGGCGGCGGATGTCGCGGGTTGCGGCGCGTAATAGAGCGCCGCCATCAGCGCGAGCGCCCGGCGCGGATTGGAATCCACCACCACCGGCACCGGCAGATCGACCGGCCGGTCGGCGAGCACGGCACCGGCGCCGCGCTTCAGCGCATCGTCGAGAAAACGCCGCCCGTCTGCGCTGCGGCCGGAGAGGGCGGCGAACAGATAACCGGGCTTCACCACGCGCGAATCAGACGTCAAACCGAGAATATCGGGGTCCCCCGGCGGCGCGACGTGACCCTGGCCCAAGGCGCCGCGCATGAGCTCAGTTAGCCGCAAGTTTCCGTCCCTGTGGGCTGGGCAAGCCGACCACCAGAGAGCGGCGAATTTCGGGCGAATTTTCGTCGACAGGTTGAATTCCGACGAGCGGCGCCATGCGCTCGACGATGCGCCGCACCGCCGGCGCCGCCGTCAGGCCGCCGGTGGCGCCGCCAGCCTTGGCGCCGATATGCGGCTCGTCCAAGAGCGCCATCACCAGGTAGCGCGGATCGTTGATCGGAAAGATGCCGACGAAGGACGACACCAGGGCGTGGCGGGCATAGCCGCCGTTTTCCACCTTCTCGGCGGTGCCGGTCTTGCCGCCGACCAGGTAGCCGGGCGCGTCGGCGAGCTTGCCGGTGCCCTGCTCGACCACCAGGCGCAGGAGCTTGCGCATCTGGATCGAGGTCTCGGTCGACATCACCCGCTCGCCCTGGGGCGGAACGCCGTCCGGCCGCTTGAGGATGGTGGCGGGATAAAGGATGCCGCCATTGGCCACCGCGCTCGCCGCGCTCGCCACCTGCAAGGGACTGACCGAGATGCCGTGGCCGAAGGCGATGGTCATGGTGCTGATCGGCCGCCACGGGCGCGGCACCAGCGGCGTGCCGATCTCCGGCAGCTCGAAGCTGGGCTGGCGCAACAGGCCGAGCCGGCCGAGGAAGTCGCGCTGACGGTCGGTGCCGGCGTCGGCGGCCATGCGCGCCTCGCCGATGTTCGAGGAATACATGAAGATCTCGGGGAGGGTGAGCCAGCGGTTCTGCGGATCGTCGTCGTGGATGGTGTAGCCCGCGACCTCGAGCGGCTTGGTCGCGTCATAGCGGCTGGCGAAGGTGCTGACGCCGTCCTCGAGCGCCATGGCGGTGTTGAAGATCTTGAACACCGATCCGACCTCGTAGATGCCGAGCGTGGCGCGGTCGAAGAGATCCTCGGGCTTGGCCACGCCGGGATCGTTGGGGTCGAAATCGGGCAGCGAGACCAGCGCCAGCACCTCGCCGGTGCGCACGTCCATGATGATGCCGGTGCCGCCCAGCGCGTTGAGATCGGCGATCTGGCGGGCGAGCTCGCTCTTGAGGATGTATTGCAGCCGCACGTCGATCGACAGTTGCACCGGCGCGTCGCCGCTTTTCAGGCTGGCGTCGCGGCCGCGCTCGATGCCGGCGAGACCGGTATTGTCGAGCCCGGCGAAGCCCAGCACATGGGCGGCGAGGCTGCCCTTGGGATAGAAGCGCTTGCCCTCGGGCTGGAATTCGAGGCCGGGAATGCCGAGCCGGATGACCGCCATCTTCTGCTGCGGCGAAAGCTGGCGCGCCAGCCAGACGAAGCCTTTGTCGGAGGCGAGCCGGGCGTAAAGCTCGTCCGCGCCGGTCCCGGGCAGCACCGAGGCGAGCTGCGCCGCGGCTTCGCGCTTGTCGGGCACCTGCTTCGGCACGGCGAACAGCGAGGCGGTGTCGAGCGTGGTAGCGAGCAGCACGCCGTTGCGGTCGATGATGTCGCCGCGCGCGGCAATGCTCGGGCCCGCCTGGCGGGCGTGCGCCGTGCGCAAATCGCCGCTCTTGAAGCCCGCGACCTCGATCAGCCGTCCGGCGATCACCGCGAAAGCCAGCAGGAACAGCGCGCCGGCGATCAGCAGCCTGGTGTGGCTGAGCTCGAGCGCCGCCTTGGCCGGGCCTTCGGGCGACGCATTGGTGGCGCGGCCGGGGCGGAAATGGCGCGGCCGGCACGGATTGTCGTGGCCGAGATTGAGCCGGGGGTTCATGGCGCCGCCTTGGCGAGCATCGGCGCGGGCGCCAGGCCCGGCCGGAACGGGATCTGGTCGAGGCTGCCGATCTGCGCCGTGCCGACCGGCGCCAGGTGAAGGAAGGTCTTGTTGAGGCGGTCGAGCCGCTGCGGGTCGGACAGCAGGCTCCACTCCGCGTTGAGGACGCGGTTTTCCTCGCGCGCGGCGGCGACGTCGCGGTTCAATTGCGCCAGCCGGTCCTCGAGCCGACCGACCTCGTATTTGACCTGGAACATGGCGTAGCCGGCGATCATCACCGCCAGCATCCACAGCACGGTCGTGACCCGGATCATGCCGCGTTCTCCCAGGCGGGCGCTTCGGTGCGCTCGGCGACGCGCAGCCGGGCCGAGCGCGCGCGCGGATTGGCCGCGATCTCGGCCGCGCTGGGACCGATCGGCTTGCGCGCGATCAGCCGGAAGCTCGGCTCGCGCGCATGCACGGCAGGCAGGTGGCGCGAGGTACGCGGTCCGTCGGCCGCGCGCGCGCGCAGGAAGGTTTTGACGCTGCGGTCCTCGAGCGAGTGGAACGAGATCACGGCCAGGCGGCCCTGGGGCGCCAGCAGGC
>DATNMV010000028.1:0-3626 GCA_035602175.1 Allostellaceae bacterium | reverse complement strand
GCGGCAAGCTATACCGCCGCGCGGTTTGAATCGACTCCCTTATCGCCCGGGCGGCCTCACGAAAATGCGAGGCGGGTCCGGGGTTTGCGGCTTCCATCGATGAGCCGTGGGCAAAAGAAAGGGGCCGGTTTCCCGGCCCCTTGCTCGATTCGAAATCCGCGCCCGATTAGTTGCGGCGCTGGCCCATCAGCTGCATCAGCATCAGGAACAGGTTGATGAAGTCGAGATAGAGCGCGAGCGCGCCCATGATCGACTTCTTGCCTGCGATTTCCGTGCTGTCGCCGTCCCAATACATTTCCTTGATGCGCTGGGTGTCCCAGGCGGTGAGGCCGGTGAACACCAGCACGCCGATGATCGAGATGGCGAAATAAACCGCCGGCGACTGGAGGAAGATATTGACCACCATGGCGATGATGATGCCGATCAGCCCCATCATGAGGAAATGGCCGAAGCCGGAAAGATCCCGCTTGGTGGTATAGCCCCACAGGCTCATCGCCAGGAATGTCGCGGAGGTGATGAAAAACACTTCGGCGATGCTGGCGCCGGTGTAAACCAGGAAGATGCTGGCCATCGATAGGCCCATCACCGCGGCATAGCCCCAGAAGATGGCCTGCGCCGCACCCAGGCTTATTTTCTGGATGCCGAAGCTCAGCACCAGCACGAAGGCAAGCGGTGCCAGCACCGCCACCCAGTAGACCGGCGTGCCGTAGATCTGCTCGATCAGGCCGCTGGAATAGACGAAATAGGCGACGCCGCCGGTGAGCGCGAGCGCGCCCGTCATGTAGTTGTAGACGCGCAACATGTAGCTGCGCAGGCCTTGGTCGATGCCGACTTGCGGCAGCGCGCTGCGCGCGGTTGCGCGATTTCCCGAATCGAACGCCATGATGAGATCCCTCTTCTGAAGCCTGATGGCTTTGAGAGCAGATATTGGCACAGCGCCGTGGCAATTCAACGGCGGCGTAAACCCTTGAACCGGCTATTCATTCCTCAAATAATCCGCAGCCTTGGCGGCCAGCGCCCGCCCGGTGCCGAGCCAGCCGAAGGCGAGGATCGCCAACACCGCCAGCACCAGGGTGAGCGCCACCGGCAAGGGCAGGAATTGCCACGGCACGTGCATGATTCGGGTGAGCGTGACATAGGCCATGAGAGTGCCGATCGCCCCGGCCAGCGCCGCGCTCGCGGCGCCCAGCAAGCCGTATTCCCAGATGAAGCCCCTCAGTATTCCCTTGCGCTCCGCCCCCAGCACCTTGAGCAGAACCGCTTCGTAAATCCGCCGCTTGCGCCCGGAGGCGATCGCGCCCGCCAACACCAGCACGCCCGCCGCGATCGCGATGGACGCGGCCGCCGTCATCGCCCGCGCGATGGCGTCGACGATGGCGCTCAGGCTGGTCAGCACGTCCCGGACCGCGATCGCCGAGACATTGGGGAAGCGGTCGGTGACCGCCGTCTCCAAGGCGGTCTCGTTTTCCGGCGCTGTCCGCGCCGTGGCGATGTCGGTCTCCGGCGCGCCTTCGAGCGATCCCGGCGACAGCACGATGGCGAAGTTCAAGCCCAGCGAAGTCCAATCGATCTCGCGCAGATTGGATAGGGTGGCGGTGAGCTCGCGGCCGAGCACGTTGAGCGTCATGGTGTCGCCCGGCTTCAGGTTCATGCCGCGGGCGAGGTTGGCGTCGAGCGAAATGAGCGGCGGGCCGTTGTAATCCTTGGGCCACCATTGTCCCTCGACCACGCGCGAGCCCTCGGGCGGCAGCGCGGCATAGGTCAGGCCGCGCTCGCTCCGGACCGCCCATTCCGCCTCGGGCGCGATCTGCGCCTTTTCCACCGGCACGCCGTTGAGCCGGTCGATGCGTCCGCGCAGGCTCGGCATGCGCGCGATTTCCTCAACCCCGGGCATCGTGGTCAAAAGCTTGTCGAAATCCGCCACCTGGTCGGGCTGGATGTCGATGAAGAAGAACGACGGCGCGCGTCGCGGCAGGCTCTCGCCGAACTCGCTGGCCGCGTTGCCGCGCACCAGCACGATCGCCACCAGCACGGCGAGGCCGAGGCCCAGCGAGGCCACCACCCCGGAGGTGGGCGCGCCCGGACGGTGCAGATTCGCGAACGCCAACCGCAAGCTGGCCCGGCGCGGCCGGAGAATCCGCGCCAGAGCCATCAAGCCGCGCGCGAGCAGCTGGAAGGCCAAAAGCGCGCCCGCCGCTCCGGCCACAAACCACAAGGAGGTGACGCGCTCGGGCGCGGTAAGCACGGCGAGCGCGCCCAGGCCCAAGCCGGAAAGCGCGATGGCGGCGATGATCCAGCCCGGCGGCGCCCGGCCCGGCGGCTCGACCAGCAGGCGGAACAGGCTCGCCGCGCGAACCTCGCAGGCGATACCCAAGGGCCAGAGCGCGAAGGCCAATGTCGCGAGCAGCCCGTCCAGCGCCGCGGTCGCGAGCGGCCGCCAATAAAGTCCGAGCTGTGGACCGACCGGCAAGGAGGAGGGCAGGAAAGGTGCGACGATGAAGGGCATGGCCGCGCCCAAGACCAGACCGAGCGCGATACCCGCCGCCGCCAACGCCAGGACTTGCAGGAGATAGCAGGCGAAGACCAGGCGGCGGCTGGCGCCCAGGCATTTGAGCGCGGCGATCGAAGGCAGCTTCTCGTTAAGATATGCGCGCACCGCGTTGCCGATGCCGACGCCGCCGACCAAGAGCGCGGTCAGCCCGACCAGGGTCAGGAATACGGTCAGCCGGTCCAATAAACGCTGCAGGCTGGGCGCGGCGTCGGCGAAACCGCGGATGCGCCAGGCGGCGTCGGGCAGATCCGCCTTGACGCGGGCGGCGAAAGCGGGCTCGTCGCTTCCCGGCGGCAGCCTGACGCGATAGCCGTATCCCACCAGCGCGCCGGGCTGGATCAGGCCGGTCGATGGCAACGCGGGCAACGCCAGGGTCACCTTGGGGCCGAGATCGAAAGTGCCGCTCAGCGCGTCGGGCTCGTGTACCAGAACGGCGCGCAACTGAAACACGCCGTCGCCGATGCGGATGAGATCACCGGGCTTCACGCCGAGTTTTTGAAAAAGACCCGCTGCCGCCACCGCGCCCCAATGCCCGTCGCGCAAGGCCAGCGCGTCGGAAAGAGTCTGCGGCGGGTCGAGCGTCACGCTGCCGTAAAGCGGATAGGCGGAATCCACCGCCTTCAGCTGGATCAGGCTGCGTTGGCTGCCCTCCGCGTTGCGCGCCATGGCGCGCATATCATCGGCTTCGGAAACCCGGCCGGCGCGGTCGAGATAGGCGCGCTCGGCGGCGCTGGCCGGGCGGTGAAAGAGATGGAAATCGACATCGCCGCCCAACAGTGCCCTGGCGTCGTTGCGGAGCGCGGCATCGAGCGATGCCGAAAGCGAACCCACTCCGGCGATCACCGCCACGCCCAGCGCGAGACAGGCGATGAATATCCGGAAGCCGGCCAAGCCGCCGCGCAACTCGCGCCGCGCCAGGCGAAGGGCGAGATTCATCGCCGCTTCTTCCCGGCGCGCGCCGCGCCCGTGGCGGATCTCTCGTCGGCGGTGATGCGCCCGTCCTCGAGCGAGAGTATCCGGCCGCAACGCCGCGCCAAGGCGCGGTCATGGGTGATCAGAAGCAGGGTGGTGCCCG
>DATNMV010000027.1:0-7676 GCA_035602175.1 Allostellaceae bacterium | reverse complement strand
CGGAAGCCCTATAATCGCGCAAAGCGCCGGATAACAAGCGGCACAGGGCATGGGAGGCGGCGTGGACTCTCTGGCTAAAAACAAGGCGAATGCAGCGGCATCGGCGGAACGGGACGAGGCGGTCGCGCGGCTGCGCGTCATCCGCCGCCGCAGCGAGGAACTGGCGAAGCCGCTGCTGCCCGAGGACATGGTGGTGCAATCCATGCCTGACGTGTCGCCGACCAAGTGGCATCTGGCTCACACCTCCTGGTTCTTCGAGACTTTCCTGCTGGCTCCGCATCTCGAAGGCTATCGCGTGTTCGATCCGGTCTATGCGCATCTCTTCAATTCCTATTACGAGGCGGTGGGGCCGCGTCATCCGCGCCCGGCGCGCGGCTTGCTGTCGCGTCCCGGCGTCGAAGAGATCGCGGCCTATCGCGCCCAGGTGAGCGCGGCCATGGAAAAGCTTATCGAAAGCGCGAGCGCTTCACTGTGGTCCGCAATCGCGCCGGTGATCGAATTGGGATTGAACCACGAGGAACAGCATCAGGAATTGATCCTGATGGACATCAAGCACGTCTTCGCGCAGAATCCGCTGAAACCGGTTTATCGCGCGCGGAATGAGCCGAAGGCGTCGCATCAGGCGCAAGCGCTCGACTGGATCGGTTTCAAGGGCGGGCTGGTGGAGATCGGCCATGGCGGAAACGGTTTCGCCTTCGACAATGAGGGTCCGCGCCACAAGGTCTGGCTCGAACCCTTCCGCCTCGCCTCGCGCCCGGTCACCAACGGCGAATACCTGGCCTTCATCGAAGAGGGCGGATATCGCCGCCCCGAATTCTGGCTTAGCGACGGCTGGGCCGCGGTGCAAACCCAGGGATGGCAGGCGCCGCTTTACTGGGAAAAGGGCGAGGACGGCTGGTCGCAATTCACGCTTTCCGGCATGCGCGCGCTCGATCCCTTCGCGCCGGTGGTGCATGTCAGCCATTACGAATCCTCCGCCTTCGCCGCCTGGGCAGGGCGGCGGCTGCCCACCGAAGCCGAATGGGAAACCGCTGCTGCCGATCTCAAACCTGAAGGCAATTTCCTTGATAGCGGCGCATTGCACTCGCAACCTGCCGCGCGCCCGGGCCTGGCGCAGATGTTCGGCGATGTGTGGGAATGGACCTCCAGCGCCTATACGGCTTATCCGGGCTACCGCGCGCCCGCAGGCGCCATCGGCGAATATAACGGCAAGTTCATGAGCGGCCAGATGGTGTTGCGCGGCGGTTGCGCGGTGACGCCGCCGGGCCATGTACGCGCCACCTACCGCAATTTCTTTCCGCCCGCTGCGCGCTGGTGCTTCGGCGGCATCCGGATGGCGGAGGAGGGGTGATGCCAAGGGGCAAGCTCAAGGCCTATCTCGATTTCGCGCCGCGCGAGGAAGGCTTCCGCGCGGCGGCGTTGGCGGGGCTGCGCCGCGCGCCCAAATCGATTCCCTGCCGCTTTCTCTACGACCGGCGCGGCTCGGCGCTGTTCGAGCAGATCTGCGATCTGCCCGAATATTACGTCACCCGGGCCGAGACCGCGATTTTGACCGAACAAGCGGGCGAGATCGCGCGTCTCATCGGCCCGCGCTGCCGCCTGATCGAGTTCGGTAGCGGTGCCAGCCACAAGGTGCGCCTGCTGCTCGATGCGCTAGACCAGCCGCTCTCCTACGTGCCGATCGACATTTCGGGCGAGACGCTGCACCAGGCGGCCTCATCCATCGCTGCCGATTTCCCGGCGCTGGACGTGGTCGCGGTCTGCGCCGATTACATGGAGCCGCGTCGCTTGCCGGCGGCGGTGGCGCGGCCGGGCGGGCGGCGCGTGGGGTTCTTCCCCGGCTCGACCATCGGCAATCTCACCCCCGACGAGGCGCTCGAATTCCTGCGCGGCTGCCGCGCCTTGCTCGGGCCGGGCGGCGGCATGATCGTGGGCGCGGATTTGAAGAAAGACGCGGCCGCGCTGCACGCCGCCTATAACGACGCGGCCGGGGTGACGGCGCAATTCACCCTCAATCTGCTTGAACGCATGAACCGTGAACTCGACGCCGATTTCGATCTCTCGCGCTTCGAACACGAGGCGTTCTACAACGCGCAAGCGGGCCGGGTCGAAATCTACATCCACAGCCTGATGGATCAGATTGTCACCGTTTCCGGGCGGCGCTTCATGTTTGCGCGCGACGAGCGCGTGCATGTCGAATACTCCTACAAATTCTCGGTGGCGGAATTTCAGGCGCTGGCGCGCCGCGCCGGCTTCAAGCCGGTCCCATGCTGGACCGACGCCGGGCTGTTCGGCGTGCATTATCTGGCCGTGGCGTGAAACGCCGCAAACTTCCCAGACCGGCCTGAGACTCTAACGCACCCCGGCGACGTTCTGGACCGGGCCGGTATAGGCCTCGAAACGCTTGCGCAAGGCAGCGAGCCGCGCCGGGTCGCTCAGGAATTCGCGGTAGTCGTTGACCACCTTCATCGACAGCACCGGCTTCCAGCCGTAAGGCGGCGGCACGTCCGAGCGCACCGACCAGGTGCCGATCTTCGCCTGCTGTTCCTTGCCCAGATACCAGGTGAGGAACAGCTTGGCGGCGTTGGGATGCGGCGCGCCCTTGAAGATCGCGGCGGTGAAGGGCCAGATCGGCAGCGGATCGGCTTCGGAGAACGCGATCTCCTGCGGCTTGCCGGCGTTCTTCTGGTCCATGCTGATATTGGCGACGGTGTCGAAGGTCACCAGCGCGTCGCCCGAAGCGATCGCCCGCACCACGCCGAGATGGCCCTGGATGAATTGCGGCTGGTTCGCCATGTACTTCTTCATGTAGGACCAGCCGTATTTCCGCACGATGCTGTCGAACACGTACATGGTCGCGTCGTCATCCGCCGGATAGGCGGAGATCACCTTGCCGCGGAATTCCGGCTTGAGGAAATCGAGCGCTGATTTCGGCACCTCCGCCGCGGGCACCAGATTCGGGTTGTAGGCGTAGGGATGCGCGTTGACGGCGACGCCGACGAAGGCGCCGTTCGGGTCCTTGAATTCGCGGTCGATCTTGTCGAAGCCGTCGGGCTTGAATTTGAGCAGCACGCCGTCCTTCCGCCAGCGCAGGAAATCGCCCAGCGTCTGGAAAATCGCCAGATCGGTCTCGACCTGCTTGGCCGCGAGCTGGGCGTCGATCTTCTTGTCGAGCACGTTGCTGTAGCCGCCGGTGATGGTGACGGTAATGCCGGGATAGAGCGCATTGAAAGAAGCGGCGTCGCGCTCCCACGGCGCGGTCGGGCCGCCGGCATAAAGCAACAGTGCGCCTTCGGCCTTGGCCTTGGCGTAAAGCGCGCCGATGGTTTCGGCGCGCGCAACCCCGCACAAAACCGGCGCGGCCAGGGCCAGCGCCAAGGCGGCGGCAAAAAACCGATAGCGATGCGTTCCCGACATGATTTATTCCTCCCCATTGCCCGTGTTTCCGGGCATCGCCGGAAGCTACATCAGTTCCGCCCGGCCGCTCCAGCGGCGCGCGAGCTTCCCTTTAACCCCTTCCGGTCGCTCGACTTATCCCCGCCGTCTCAATAGGATGCGGCGCATGGCGGGCGAGCGGATATATCTTTACGACACGACCTTGCGCGACGGGGCGCAGACTCAGGGCGTCGATTTCGGCGTGCCCGACAAGCTGGCGATCGCGCGCGAGTTGGACCAACTCGGCGTCGATTACATCGAAGGCGGCTGGCCCGGCGCCAACCCGACCGATGACGCGCTCTTTTCGAAGCCTCCCAAATTAAGCCACGCGCGGCTATGCGCCTTCGGCATGACGCGGCGCTCCGGGCGCAGTGCCGGCAACGATCCGGGATTGGCGGCGGTGCTCGCCTCGGGCGCGAAGGTGGCGACGCTGGTGGGCAAGGCCTGGGACTTTCACGCCAAGGTCGCGCTCGGCATCGGCCTCGACGAGAACATCAAAATGATCAGCGAGAGCGTGGCGCACGCCAAGTCGAAGCTCGACGAGGTGATCTTCGACGCCGAGCACTTCTTCGACGGCTACCGCGGCAACCAGAAATTCGCGCTCGACTGCATCGCCGCCGCGGCGAAGGCCGGGGCGCGCTGGATCGTGCTGTGCGACACCAATGGCGGCACCTTGCCCGACGAGATCGAGCGCATCGTGCGCGAGGCGGCGAAAACCGTGCCCGGCGACAAACTCGGCATCCACTGCCACAACGACACCGAGAACGGCGTGGCGAATTCGCTCGCGGCGGTGCGCGCCGGGGCGCGGCACGTTCAGGGCACCTTGAACGGGCTGGGCGAGCGCTGCGGCAACGCCAATCTGATCTCGATCATTCCCAACCTGGTTCTGAAGATGGGCTATGCCACCGGAATCGACGCCGAGGGGCTGAAGCGCTTGACCCATGTCTCGCGCTTTCTCGATGAGCGTTTGAACCGCGCGCCCGACCGCCACGCCGCCTATGTCGGCGAAAGCGCGTTTGCGCATAAGGGGGGCTTGCATGTTTCCGCGGTGGAGAAGGATCCACGCTCCTACGAGCATATCGAGCCCGAGACCGTCGGCAACCGCCGGCACATCGTGGTGTCCGACCAGGCCGGCAAGGCCAATCTGCTGGCGCGGTTGCGCGAGCTCGGCATCGCGGTCAAACCCGACCACCCCAAGCTCGGCGCGCTGTTGGACGAGGTGAAGCTGCGCGAATTCCAGGGCTATGCCTATGACGGCGCCGAGGCGAGCTTCGAGCTCTTGGCGCGGCGCACGCTCGACACCGTGCCGGAATATTTCCGCGTGCAGCGCTTCCGCATCATGGACGAGCGGCGCACCAGCGCCAAGGGCGAGCTGGTCACGGTTTCCGAGGCGACCGTCACCGGCGAAGTCGGCAACCAGCCGTTTCTCGAAGTGGCCGAAAGCCATGACGGGCCGGTCGACGCGCTCACCACCGCGCTCCGGAAGGCGCTGGTGCCGGCTTTTCCCGAGCTCGAGGCGACCCGGCTCACCGACTATAAGGTGCGCATCTTGACGCCGCAGGACGCGACCAAGGCGGTGACGCGGGTGATGATCGAAAGCGCCGACAAGGACGGCAAGGATGGCGAAGTCTGGTCGACGGTCGGCGTCTCGTCCGACATCATCAACGCCTCTTACATCGCGCTGCACGACAGCCTGACTTACAAGCTCTGGCGCAGCGGCCGAAGGGCCTGACATGGCCGGAACCGACCGGCGCCGCGCCAAACTATCCGGCGGCCCAGCGATCATCCTGGTCGAACCCCAGCTGGGCGAGAATATCGGCACCGCCGCGCGCGCCATGTTCAATTGCGGGCTGACCGATCTGCGGCTGGTGAAGCCGCGCGACGGCTGGCCCAACAAGAAAGCAATCGCGGCGGCGAGCGGCGCCGATGCGGTGCTGGAGAAAGCCCATCTCTACGACAGCGTGGAAGAGGCGATATCCGCCCTGCGCCACGTCTACGCCACCACCGCGCGCGACCGCTACATGGTGAAGCGGATTCTGACGCCGCGCTTCGCCGTGGGTGAGATCAAGGGTTTCCTGGCGGCGGGCGAGGGCAGCGGCGTGTTGTTCGGGCCGGAGCGCACCGGCCTTTTGAACGAACATATCGCGCTCAGCGAAGCGGTGATCTCAGTGCCGATGAACCCGGCTTTTTCCTCGCTCAACCTCGCCCAGTCGGTGCTGATCCTGGGCTATGAGTGGTTCAACGCCGGCAACGACGCGGCGGACGAACTTACCGCCACCGGCCATTCCAAGCCCGCCACCAAGCAGCAACTGATCCGCTTTTTCGAGCATCTGGAAGAGGAGCTCGACAACAACGGATTCATGCGCAACGCCGAGAAACGGCCCTCGATGGTGCGCAATCTGCGGAATCTCTTTCAGCGCGCGCAATGCACCGAACAGGAGTTGCGCACGCTGCACGGCGTGGTCACATCCTTCGCCGGGCCGCGCAAGCGCAAGAAGAAAGCGGAGGGCGTTTGACCACGATCTATAAAATCTGCCCGCGCACGCTGTGGGAGGATGCGGAACGGCTGGGCGTCTTCCGCGGCGCGGGAATCGACGCCGAGGACGGCTTCATCCATTTTTCGACCAAGGAGCAGGTGGCCGATACCGCCAACCGGCATTTCGCCGGCGCGCCCAATCTCGTCCTGGTCGCAGTCGACGCCGAATCGCTCGGCCCCGCACTCAAATGGGAGGTGTCGCGCAACGGCAAGCTCTTCCCCCATCTCTACGGCGTCCTGCCGGTGAACAAGACGCTGTGGGTGCGCGAGCTGCCCTTGGGCTTCGGCGGCAGCTTCGACTTTCCGCCCGAGGTGACCGGCTAGGCCCGCATTTCGATTGCGTGC
The DNA here is from genome assembly GCA_035602175.1 of Allostellaceae bacterium. Lineage (GTDB taxonomy): Bacteria > Pseudomonadota > Alphaproteobacteria > ATCC43930 > CGMCC-115725 > REEB95. The sequence continues at coordinate 1,360 of DATNMV010000027.1, read as the reverse complement.
CTTGGGACGGGGGACTATATCCTCGCGCATCGGCCTTCGCCGATCCGGTCGCAGCCTACCCGGCCAAAACAAGGAGCCCCGCTTGCGCAGGATTATTTCCGGCATCGGCGACGCCGCCTTCGCGGCTTAGCCATGTTCACGATATCGAAGCGCTTCGCCTTTTCGGCGTCGCATGTCATCGGCGGCTTGCCGCCCGATCATCCTTGCGCCCGCCAACACGGCCATAATTACGAGGTCGAGGTGGTGCTGGAAAAGCGCGATCTAGACGCGGTGGGGTTCGTGCGTGACTATCACGAGCTCAAGGCGCTCAAGGATTTCATCGACGCGACGCTCGACCACCGCGATCTCAACCGGGCGCTCGGCCATGACCGCACCACCGCCGAGGTGATCGCGCGATTTCTCTACGATTGGTGCAAGGCGCGCTGGCCGGAAACCGCAGCGCTGCGGGTGAGCGAGACGCCGCGGACCTGGGCCGAATACCGGCCGTGACCGCGCGCATCCGGATCAGCGAGATCTTCGGCCCGACGGTGCAGGGCGAAGGGCCGCTGATCGGCCGGCCCACGGTGTTCGTCCGCACCGGCGGCTGCGATTACCGCTGCCGCTGGTGCGACACGCTTTACGCCGTGCTGCCCGAACACAGCGGCGAATGGACGCCCATGCCGCCCAAGGCGATTCTCGCCCGAGTCGCCGAACTCGCGGGTGGGCGTCCGGTGCTGGTGTCGCTGTCCGGCGGTAATCCGGCGCTGCAGCCGCTCGATCCTTTGATCGCGGCGGGCAAGCGCGCCGGCCACGAATTCGCGCTCGAAACCCAGGGCAGCGTCGCGCGGCCCTGGTTCCGCGATCTCGACTGGCTGATCCTCAGCCCCAAGCCGCCTTCCTCCGGCATGACGACCGATTGGCCGGCCTTCGCCGATTGTCTTGCCGCTGCGGGCGAGGGGCCGCGCCGCGCCTTGAAGATCGTGGTGTTCGACGCCGCCGATTACGCCTTCGCCCGTGACGCGGCCGCGCGCTTTCCCGAGCTGCCGGTCTATCTCCAGACCGGCAATCCCACGCCCGAATTCGGCCGCGACGATCCCGGCGCGGAGACGGCCGATTTCGCGGGCTTGCGCCGGAGCTATGCGTGGCTCGCCGCCAAGGCGGCGGCGGATGGCTGGTTCGCCGCCACGGTGCTGCCCCAGCTCCATGTGCTGGTCTGGGGCAATCGGCGCGGGGTGTGAACGCGCGTTTTTCGACAGCCCGGGTTATCTTTATAATCAAGCTTCTGGCAGCGATTTTTAACGCGAGTCGCGGACCGTCTTCGGGTTGACTTTCAACCCCCGCCGCTTATAGTCCCCGCCATTCCCAAGAACGTGGGTGCGAA
>DATNMV010000026.1:0-9774 GCA_035602175.1 Allostellaceae bacterium | reverse complement strand
CGAGAGCATCGAGGACGAATACGCCGCGGCGCGGCCCGCCGACGGCGCGGCGGGACGCTTCGAGCGCAAAAGCTGGACTCGCGAGGGCGGCGGCGGCGGCGTCATGGCGATGATGACCGGGCTCGTGTTCGAGAAGGTCGGGGTCAATGTCTCGACCGTGTGGGGCGAGTTCTCGCCCGAGTTCCGCGGCCAGATTCCCGGCGCGGCGCAGGATCCGCGCTTCTGGGCGAGCGGAATTTCGCTGGTCGCGCATCCGCGCTCGCCGCTGGTGCCGGCCGCGCACATGAACACGCGGCATCTGCGCACCACCCAATGGTGGTTCGGCGGCGGCGCCGATCTGACTCCGATATTCCCCGAAGCCGCCGACACCAAGGATTTTCACGCCGCGCTCGAAGCGGCCTGCGCGGCGCACGATCCCGGCTATTACCCGCGCTTCAAGCAATGGTGCGACGAATATTTCTTCCTGAAACACCGGAACGAGAGTCGCGGCGTCGGCGGCATCTTTTTCGACGATTTCAACAGCGGCCAATGGGACGACGATTTCGCCTTCACCCGCGGCGTGGGCGAGGCGTTCTCGCGGATATATCCGCGCATCGTCCGCCGCAACATGCTGCGCCCCTCGACACCGGAGCAGCGCCGCGAGCAATTGGTGAAGCGCGGCCGCTATGTCGAGTTCAACCTGCTCTATGACCGCGGCACGTTGTTCGGCCTCAAGACCGGCGGCAATGTCGAGGCGATCCTGATGTCGCTGCCGCCGGCGGTGTTGTGGCCTTAAATTTGTTCCTCCGGCGGCTTGTGACGGCGGAACATTGTCAGTAGCAGCAGGTCGTAGCTTCCCTTGAGCGCGCCGGCGAGAAAGACCGGCCAGCCGAAGGGCGAAAGACTCAACATCCATCCGGCAAGGATCGGCGCCAGCGCCGCCGCCAGGCTGCGCGGCAAGGCCGTGACGCTGGCGGCGGCGGCGCGCTCGGGCGGCGTCACCACCGCCATGACGTAGGAGCTGCGCGCCGGCACGTCCATCTGCGACAGCGAGCAGCGCAGGAACCACAGCGCCACCGCGATCCCTAGGTTGGGAGCAAAAGGCAGCGCCAGCAGGCACAGATTCGACGGGAAATGCGTGAACACCATGGTGTTGATGAGGCCGATGCGCCGGGCGATGCGCGGCGCGGCCAGGAACGATATCGAGGAGATCAACCCGCTCCAGAAGAAGATCGTCCCGGCCGCGGCCAGCGACAGGCCGAAACGCTGGAACAGCCACAACGCCAGCATGCTCTGCACCACCAGCCCGCCGCCGAAGGCGTCGAGGCTGAACAGCGCGGCGAGCGAATAGACGATACCCCGCGACGGCCCGAGCGGCGTGGCGCGATGCTCCAGGGGCGCGTCTTTATGGCGCGGCAAGCGGCGGTAGAGAAGAAAGGAGGCCAAGCCCAGCGCGGCGTAAAGCGCGAACATCGCCTGCAGCGCGGCGATTGTTCCGACCGGCCACGCGGCGCGCAGCAATTCGGGCAGGCCCGCCGCCAGCGAACCGAGCGCGCCCACCAGGGATCCGATTAGGCTGTAGCCGGCGAAGACCGCGGTGCGGTTTCGATTCGGCGCGCTGTCGCTCAGCAGCGCCTGTTCCAGCGGCAGGAAGATGCTGACGTCGCTGGTCGAAGGGTTGAGCGTGCCGACGAAGGCGATCGCCAGCAGCGGCCAGAAGCGAGTCTCGAACACGAATCCCAGCCCGGTGCCGATCATCAGCAGCGTCGCCGCGACCAGCAGCACGCGGTTGCCGAAGCGGTGCGCGGTCAATCCGACGCCGAGCGTGAACGCCGCCGAGCCCAGCAGTGTCGTGGTCGTGACCAGGCCGATGGAAAAGGCATCGAAGCCCAACGCGCCGAGATAGGCCGGCAACAATAGGCTGGCGAAGCCATCGCCGAAGGCGCGCAGGCCCCTGCCCCAATAGAGCGTGACCGTTTCGCGCGAAACACCTTCGGGCAGGAATTTCATGTCAGGCGCGCGAGGCCTTCGGCGGCGAGCGCGCCCAGCATCACCACCGCCCAGGGCGGCACGCGCGCGAATTGCAGCAACGCGAAGGCCGCCAGCGCGAAGGCGAAGTCGCCGGCGCCGAACACGGCATTGACGAAGATCGGGTTGTAGAGCGCCGCCAGCAACAGCCCGACCACCGCGGCGTTGACGCCCTTGAGCGCCGATTGCGCGGCTTCGTTGGCGCGCAGCTCGCTCCAGAACGGCAGCGATCCCACCACCAGGAGAAAGCCCGGCAGGAAGATGGCGACGAGCGCGAGACACGCCGCCGGCCAGCCGCCGGGCGCGGGTCCCATCGCCATGCCGAGATAGGCCGCGAAGGTGAAAATCGGCCCGGGCAGCGCCTGGGCCGCGCCGTAGCCGGCGAGAAAAGCGTCTTGCCCGACCCAGCCCTTCGGCACCACCACCGCGTCCAACAGCGGCAACAGCACATGGCCGCCGCCGAACACCAGCGAGCCCGCGCGGTAGAAGCCGTCGAACAGCTTCCACGCATTGCCGCCCTGCGACGCCGCCAGCGGCAAGAGCGCGAGCAGCGCGAAGAACAGAACCAACGCACCCAGCGATACACCGCGCGACACCGGCGGCGTGAGCGGCTTGGCCGCGTGGCGCCGCTCGCCCGGCAGGAAACGCCAGCCGATCAGCGCGCCCAGGCCGATCGCGCCCAACTGGCCCCAGATCGACGGCACCGCCAAAACCAAGATCGCCGCCGCCAGCGCCAGCAAAGCGCGTTGCGCGTCGGGCGCGAGCGAGCGCGCCATCGCCCACACCGCCTGCGCCACCACCGCCAAGGCGACCAGCTTCAAGCCATGCAGCCAGGCGGCATGCGCGAGATCACTCAGGCTCGCCATGCCATAGCCGAAACCGGCCATGAGCAGCGCTGACGGCAAGGTGAAGCCGATCCAGGCGGCGAGCGCGCCTAGCAACCCGGCGCGAATCAGGCCCACGGCAATGCCGAATTCGGTCGAGGACGGGCCGGGCAGGAACTGGCACAGCGCCACCAGATCGGCATAGCCCGCCGCGTCGAGCCATTTGCGCCGCTCCACGAATTCGGCGCGGTAATAGCCCAGATGCGCCACCGGGCCGCCGAAGGAGGTCAGGCCCAGTTTCAAGAAGATGCCGAAGATCTCCAGCGGCGAGGAATGCTCCGCCGGCTCGCGTCTAGCCACGCTTGCCGATCCGGCGTTTGGCCTCTTCCAGGCAATCCTTGCGTTTGGCCGCGAAATCGCCCGCTTCCCACCAGGCGGCGAGCGCGCCGAGCAATTTCCCGAGCTCCGGCCCCGGCTTGATGCCCAGCTTGGTCAGGTCGCGCCCCTTGAGCGGGAACTCTACCGGTTTCCATTTCTTGGCCAGGGCGAGCAGCGGCTTGAGGCGCGCGAAGTCGCCCGTGTGCGCCGCCGCGAGCAAGGCGCGGTCGATATAAAGCTCGCGGTCGAGGCGATGCAACGCGCGGCGTTGCGCTTGCGTACCGGCGGCAAGGTCCAAGGGCGGTTCCGCCGTCAGATCGATCAACCGCGCGCGTTGCGCGCTGGACAATTTCAGCCGCGCGGCGACCAAATCGGCGTCGCGATCGATCAGCGCGGCGAGGCGGCGCAGCGGATCGGGATCGGGCTCGACCGCGACCAGATTGCGCAGCCGCTCCAGCCCCGATGCTTCGGGCAAGAACGCCGACAAGACCCCGTCCTCCTGCATGAATTGCAGCGCCGGCAAGGGATCGGACGCCGCCAACAGGCGCAGCGTCTCGTTCCTGATGCGCTCGCCCGAGAGGTTGGGGAGGAGATAGGCCAAAGTGCGGCAGGCGAGGCGCGCCGGCCCATCGGGCGCGGTTTTGCCATAATGCGCGAAGAAGCGGTAGAAGCGCAGCAGCCGCAGCACGTCCTCGCGGATGCGCGTGGCCGGATCGCCGACGAAGCGCACCCGTCCCGCCTCGAGATCGGGCAGGCCGCCGACATAGTCGAACACCTTGCCGTCGGCGTCGAGAAACAGCGCGTTCATGGTGAAGTCGCGGCGCACCGCGTCCTCCGCCCAATCGGCGGCGAATTCGACCTCGGCATGGCGGCCATAGGTCTTGACGTCGCGGCGCAAGGTGGTGATCTCGTAATGGCGCTTGCCGGCCATCGCCGTCACCGTGCCGTGTTCGAGGCCGGTCGGTACCGCCTTGAGCTTGGCCTGCTTGAGCCGCTTCATGACTTCGAGCGGCAGCAACGGCGTCGCGATGTCGATGTCCTTGATCGCGCGCCGCAACAGCGCGTCGCGCACCACGCCGCCGACGAAGCGCGCCGCGCCGCCCTTGGACGTCAGCGCCTTCATCACCGCGCGGCATGACGCTTCCCGCATCCAGGCCTGCGGTTTCACACGCGCGCCAATTTTCGCCATCAGCGTTGCCCCGGCTGCGGCACCACTTGCCCCGGCACCACGGATCCGCCCTGGACATGGGGCGGCACGTAGAGTCCGCCGCGATCGCCGCCGGCGTCGATGCCGACAGTGAACAGCACCGCGGCGGCAGCGGCCAATCCCGCGATCACCAGCCAGGTCCAGGGGCGGTGCGCGCCGGAGGATTCCGTCTTGCGGCCGAAGGCGTAGTACCAAAGGAAATAAAGCGCGGTCGGCGCCAGCAGCGGCAGCAGGATGGTGAGCGCGACCCGAATCATGATCCGGATTTCACGGCGCCAGCACCTCGGCCAGATTGACCAAGATGCCGGCGGTTGCGCCCCAGATGTAGCGGCTCTCGAAGGGCAGCACGAAAAAACTGCGCACGCCGTTCTTGAGCTGGCGGGTTTCGCGCTTGTGGTTGGCGCGGTCGAGGATGAAGGACAAGGGCACTTCGAAGGCCTCGGTCACCTCTTCGGGATCGAGACGCAGGGCGAACGCCGCGCGCACCAGCCCGACCACCGGCACGATCTCGAAGCCGGTGCCGGTAATGTAGGTGTCGAGCCGTCCCACCGCCTCGACCCCGGACCGGGGCAAGCCGATCTCCTCCTCGGTCTCGCGCAGCGCGGCCTGGACCGCGTCCGTGTCTTCCGGCTCGACGCGGCCGCCGGGCAGCGCGATCTGTCCGGCATGGGCGGACAGATTGGCGGTGCGTTGCGTCAACAGCACCTGAAGACCGGATTCGCGCTCGAGCAGCGGCACCAGCACCGCCGCGGGGGTCAGCCCCGGCGGCAATTTCACGCCGGGATCGAGCAGATGGTCGCCGCGCACCCGCTCGCTGTCGAAGGAGCGGATGCCCGGCTGGTGCGCGGCGAAACGCGCGCGCACCTCGGCCGCTGTCAAAGCCGCTCGCCGAGACTGCCCAGCGGAAAAAATTTGCCCTTGCTCCATACCCCGAACAGGGTCGCGTCACCGACCCTCTCCTCCCGTCCCAATTCGACCAATTCGTAGAATACCGGCCGGGCGAGGCGGGCCTCCAGCCGATTGCGCACCAGGATATAGGGGATGGGTCCACCCGTCACTTTATCCGGTACCACGCGCAAGGGGTGATCGCCGTCGAGCGTCACGCTTTCGTCAAGATTGGTGCGGAAGATGAGCGTCTGCCGGCCGGTTCCGCGCTGCTCGATTTCGAGCGAAACCGCCAGGAAAGGCGCGTCCTCGACCGTAACCCGGCCGCGCTCGGCCGGGGTCGAAAGCCAGTATTGGCCCTCGGCGTCGCGCTCCAGCACCGTGCCGAACAGCCGCACCAGGGCCATGCGATTTATTGAAGAGCCGCGATAGAACCAGCTACCATCACGGGCAATGTGGATGTCGAAATACCCGCAGTCGCGCGGCGCGGTTTTGGCGCCGGTCGCGGGCCGGGCCGCCGCCGAGGCCAGGCGCGCGAGTTCCGCTTGCGTCTTGTCCATTCCCTTCCCTCCGCGTGCCGCATGGGAGGAGCCGAGCCGATGAGCAGCGAAAGTCCGATCGCCAAGACCGCCGCCACGGACGAACCCGCCGCCGTATCCGAAATCGAGGCGCTGGGCGCGCGCCTGGCGGCGGTGCGCCAGCGCATCGGCCGCGTCATCTTCGGCCAGGGCGACGTCGTCGATCAAGCCCTGATCACGCTGTTGGCGGGCGGACACGCCCTGCTGATCGGCGTTCCGGGCCTGGCCAAGACGCGGCTGGTCGAGACGCTGGGCACCGTGCTCGGGCTCGAGGACAAGCGCATCCAATGCACCCCCGACCTCATGCCCGCCGACATTCTCGGCTCCGAGGTGTTGGAGGAGAGCGACAGCGGGCGGCGCGGCTTCCGATTCATTCCCGGGCCGGTGTTCTGCCAGTTGCTGATGGCGGACGAGATCAACCGCGCCAGCCCGCGCACGCAATCGGCGCTGTTGCAGGCGATGCAGGAAGGCCGCGTCTCGGTCGCCGGGCAATATCATCCGCTGCCTAAGCCCTTCCACGTGCTGGCGACGCAGAACCCGTTGGAGCAGGAGGGAACTTATCCGCTGCCGGAGGCGCAGCTCGACCGTTTCCTGCTGCAGATCGACGTGGGATATCCCGATCTCGAAGCCGAACGACAAATGCTGCTGGCGACCACCGGCGTCGCCGAGGACAACGCCGCTTCGGTGCTGACGGCGCCCGAGCTGCTGGCGGCACAGCGCCTGGTGCGCCGCGTGCCAGTGGGCGAAAGCGTGGTCGACGCGATTCTGAAACTGGTGCGCTCCGGGCGCCCGGGCGAAGCGCCCGCCGGCGACGCGCAAAAGCACATCGCCTGGGGCCCTGGGCCGCGCGCCAGCCAGGCCTTGATGCTGGCGGCGCGCGCCCGTGCGCTGCTCGACGGTCGGCTCTCGCCTTCGGTCGACGACGTGGTCGCGCTCGCCCATCCGGTGCTGCGCCATCGCATGGCGCTGACCTTCGCCGCGCGCGCCGACGGCATCGGCATGGCGCAGGTGATCGACCGGCTCGTGGCGCCGCTGTTGTGATGGACCGTGCGTCCGCCCTGCGTCCCCGGGCCGAGGCGGCCGCATCGGCCCTGCCGCCGCTGCTGATCGAGGCCTCGCGTGTGGCCGCCGCCGTGACGCCGGGCACGCATGGCCGCCGCCGCATCGGCCAGGGCGATACCTTCTGGCAATTCCGCCCCTACGAACCGGGCGAGCCGGCCAGCCGCATCGATTGGCGCGAAAGCGCCAAATCGGACCGGCTCTATGTGCGCGAGACCGAATGGGAGGCGGCGCAGAGCGTTTTCCTGTGGCGCGATTCATCCGCGTCGATGGATTACGCCTCGACGCCCAACCTGCCCAGCAAACGCGCGCGCGCCGATCTGCTGACGCTGGCGCTCGCGGCGCTGCTGGTGCGCGGCGGCGAGCGCGTCCCCCTGCTGGGCTCGGGCCTCGTTCCCGGACACGGCCGTTTCACGCTCGACCGCCTGGCGCTGCTGCTCGAGCGCGGCGGCGGCGACCCGGCCGGGGGGAGTGCCAGCGGCGATCTGCCAATTTTCGAATCCTTGCCGCGCCACGGCCATATGGTGCTGATGGGCGATTTCCTGGCGCCGCTGGAGGCGATCCACGAGCGCGTGCTGCGCTTCGCCGATGCCGGGCTGAAGGGCCACGTGCTGCAGATCCTCGATCCGGCGGAGGAGAGCCTGCCTTTCGCCGGGCGCGTGCGCTTCGAGGGCATGGAGCGCGAAAGCCCGCTGCTGATCAGCCGGGTCGAGGACATCCGCGCGGCCTATATCGAGAAGCTCGCGCGTCACCGCGACGGCCTGGCGTCACTGACCCGGCTCGCCGGCTGGAGCTTCGGCGTCCACCGCACCGACCAGTCGCCGCAATACGCGTTGCTCGGGCTTTATCGCGCCCTGGCCAAGGACTAGGCATGCTGTCGCTCGGCCCGCTCGCCTTCGCCGCGCCTTGGCTGCTCCTGGGCCTGGCGGCGCTGCCGGCGTTGTGGTGGCTGTTGCGGGTTTCGCCGCCGGCACCGAAGCGCGTGCAATTCCCGGCGCTGCGCCTGTTGCATGGCCTCGATCCCGCCGAGGAAACTCCGGCCAAGACGCCGCTCTGGCTGATCCTGCTGCGCATGGTTTTGGCGGCCGCGGTGATCCTGGCGCTGGCCCAGCCGCTGCTCAACCCGCGGGCGCAGATCGCCGGCGGCGGCAAGCTGGTGATCGCGGTCGATGACGGCTGGAGCGCGGCGCGGCATTGGGACGAGATGCGCGCGGCGCTCGACGACCGGATCGACCGCGCCCAGCGCGAGGGCAACGACATCGTGCTGCTGGAAACCGCGCCGGCGCCGGGATCGCGCGCGGCGCCCGATTTGTCGCTGTTGCGCCCGGCCGACGCCCACGCCGCGGCGGCCGCGCTGCGGTCCCGCCCCTGGCCCGAGGACCGCAAAGATGCCTTGGAACGGCTGAACCGCCTTAATCCGTCCGGCGTGGCGGAAATCCTCTGGCTGAGCGACGGCATCGACAACGGCGACGCGACGGATTTCGCCGCCGGCTTGGAGAAATTCGGCCCGCTGCGCGTGCTGGCCGAAAGCGGCAACGACCTGCCGCGCTTGCTCGCCGCCGCCGATCCCGAGGACAAGGATTTGACCGCGCTGGTGACGCGGGCCGACCCCGCTTTGCCCGAGACGCTGACCGTGCGGGCCTTGGGCGATGACGGCCGGCTGCTGGCGCGCGGCGAAGTGAACGTGGCGGCGGGCGAGACCGCGGCGCTGGCGCGGCTTGAAATGCCGGCCGAGCTCAGGAACCGCGCGACATCCAACGCCATCGAAGGTGAATCCTCCGCCGGCGCCGTGCTGCTTTTGGACGAACGCTGGAAGCGCCGGCCGGTCGGGATTCTGGCGCCGGGCGCGAATGCCCAGCCGCTGCTGAGCGGCGCCTATTATCTGGACAAGGCGCTCGCGCCGTTCAGCGAGGTGCGCGAAGGCGATGTCGGCAATCTGCTGAAAGGCGGCATCGCCGTTCTGGCTATGCCCGATGCCGCCGCGCTCGGCGATGCGGACAAGGCGGCGGTAACGCAATGGCTGGAACAGGGCGGCACGGTGTTGCGCTTCGCCGGGCCGTTGCTCGCCGACCAGACGGATGACGATCTGCTGCCGGTGACCCTGCGGCGCGGCGGGCGCACGCTCGGCGGCGCGCTATCCTGGGAACAGCCGTTGCATCTGGCGCCGTTTTCACCCGACAGCCCCTTCGCCGGGCTGGATGTTCCGGACGACCTCACCGTGTCGCGCCAGGTGCTGGCCGAGCCGACGCTCGATCTGGCATCCAAGACCTGGGCCCGGCTGCAGGACGGCACGCCCCTGGTGACCGCGGAACGGCGCGGCAAGGGATGGCTCGTCCTGGTCCACACCACTGCCGATCCGGAATGGTCGAACCTCGCCATCTCCGGACTGATGGTGGAGATGCTGCGGCGCGTGGTGGCGTTGAGCCAGGGGGTTTCGGGCGAGACCGACAAGCCGCTGCCGCCGGTCGAGGTGCTGGACGGTTTCGGCCGCTTGCAGGCCGCGCCCGCCACCGCCGAGATCGTGCCGTCCGGCGAATTCGCCAAGACCCTCGCCTCCGCGCGCCATCCGCCGGGCTTCTACGGCGACGCCGATTCCCGCCGCGCGCTCAATCTCGCGCCGGCGGTCGGTCATTTCGCGCCGCTGCCCGATCTTCCGGGCGCAAACCGCGAGAATTACGCGCACGGCGAAGCCGAGCTGGATTTCCGTCCGCCGCTGCTGGCGCTGGCCTTCGCCCTGCTGCTGGCCGATCTGGTTATCGGCTTCGCGCTGCGCGGCTTGCTGCCCCGTTGGGGCTGGTGGAAGCGCGGCGCGGCGCTGCTGCTGCCGCTGCTGGTG
>DATNMV010000025.1:0-13257 GCA_035602175.1 Allostellaceae bacterium | reverse complement strand
ACGAACCGGCTGGTCCTTCCGATTGAATGGAGAAACAGGACAGTGACTGGCGCTGAAAGTCCTTTTGGCGACGAGCCAAGCCGCGAACGGGGTGGTATCCAGTCGCTCGAGCGCGCCTTCGGGCTGCTCGAGGAGATCGCGCGCAACCCGGAAGGCATCAGCCTCGCCGAGCTAAGTAAACGCGTAGGGCTGCACAACAGCACGACCTTCCATCTCGTCAAGACGATGGCTTCGCTTGGCTATATCGAACAGGTGCGGGATTCCAAGCGCTACCGCGTCGGGCGGCACTTGTTTACGCTCGCCGTCGGCGCGCTGAACGAGATCGAACTGGTGGGCTTCACGACCCCCGTGCTCGAGAAGCTGACGCGCGAAACCGGCGAATGCAGCCATTTCGCGGTGCGCTCCGGCGGCAACATCGTCGTGCTCGCTCGCACCGTCGGAGCCGGCATGTTCCAGATGGCGGATCAGGTCGGCGTCATGCGCCCGTCTCATTGTACGGCGCTTGGCAAGGTGCTGCTGGCCTCCTTATCGTCCGAGCAGCTCGATCATTATCTGCGTTCGCAGGAATTGCGCGCCTACACACCGAAGACGATCACCGATCGCGCGAAGCTGCTGCGCGAAATCAAAACCGTGCGTCGCGACGGCATAGGCTACGATGACGGCGAGTTCGATGCCGAGGCGCGTTGCGTCGCGGTTCCGGTACGCGATTTCACCGGCCGGGTGGCCGGGGCGATCGGAATCTCGGGGCCGGTTTGGCGGCTGTCCATTGCGGTCCTGCAAGAGAAGGCGCATCAGGTTCGCGATGCGGCGGTGGTGCTGTCGCGCGAGCTCGGTTTCCAGGCGGCCGCGCCCGACAAGGCGTCTGCCAAGACAAAAGCAGTTCGTGCAAAGGCTTGAGCCTGGATCCCCTTTTTCACAATTCTGGCAACCGCTTGCGATTCCGACCGCTTTCGTGGATTGAACGGTCTTGATGATTGATCCAGCTGGGTCTTATGACGTACTCGTGGTGGGTGGCGGCAACGCCGCGCTCTGCGCCGCCATCACGGCGCGCGAGGCGGGCGCGAGCGTATTGCTGCTCGAGCACGCGCCGCGCGATTTCCGCGGCGGCAACAGCCGCCATACGCGGAACTTCCGCGCCATGCACGATGCGCCCACGGCCACGCTCACCGAGGTCTATCGCGAGGATGAATATTGGGACGATCTGCGCCGCGTGACCGGCGGCAAGACCGACGAAGCGCTCGCCCGCTTGACGATTCGCGAATCGGCCCGCACCTTGCCGTGGATGGAGATGCGCGGCGTGCGCTTCCAGCCGTCCTTGACCGGAACGCTAAGCCTGTCGCGCACCAACGCCTTCTTCCTGGGCGGCGGCAAGGCGCTGGTCAACGCGTTCTATCGGACCGCCGAACGCCTTGGCGCGGATATTCTCTATGACACCGAGGTCATCGCGCTGCACTTGGAGTCGGGCGTCGTTACAGAGGTGGAAGCGAAGAGTGCCGGCGTGACGTCCACGATCCGCGCCAAGTCCGTCGTCGTGGCCAGCGGCGGGTTCCAGGCGAACATCGCATGGCTCAAGGAATATTGGGGCCCGGCCGCGGAGAACTTCCTCATTCGCGGCACGCCCTACGCGCAAGGCCGCGTGCTGCGCAACCTACTCGACCAGGACGTGATGCCGGTCGGCGATCCGACCCAGTGTCATGCCGTGGCGATCGACGCGCGCGCGCCGAAATATGACGGCGGCATCGTGACGCGATTGGATTGCCTGCCGTTCGGCATCGTCGTCAACCGCGATGCGCGCCGTTTCTACGACGAGGGCGAGGACCTCTGGCCGAAACGCTACGCCATCTGGGGCAGGCTGGTCGCGCAGCAGCCGGGCCAGATCGCGTATTGTATCGTCGACGCGAAGATGTTGAGGCTCTTCATGCCGTCGATGTATCCGGCGATCGAGGCGCCGACCATTGGCGCGCTGGCGGCCAGGCTGGGTCTCGATCCGGGCGCGCTCGAGACGACGGCGCGCGACTTTAATGCGGCGGTGCGGCCGGGCACGTTCAACGGCAAGATACTTGACGATTGCCGCACCGAAGGTCTGACGCCGCCCAAGACGCATTGGGCGCAGCGGCTGGATACGCCGCCGTTCTACGCCTATCCGCTTCGGCCCGGCATTACCTTCACCTATCTCGGCGTGACGGTCGACGGGCAGGGGCGCGTCGTGATGAAGGGCGGCCAGCCGACACGCAACCTGTTCGCCGCTGGCGAAATCATGGCCGGCAACATCCTCGGCAAGGGATATCTGGCGGGATTCGGGATGACGATTGGCGCGGTATTCGGCCGCATCGCCGGACGGGAGGCCGCGCACCATGCGCACCAATGAAGCGGTCGCCGAGGCGCGCCGCGTTCTCGAAATCTGCAACGCCTGCCGCTATTGCGAGGGGTATTGCGCGGTCTTTCCGGCGATGGAATTGCGCCGCGCGTTTTCCGATGCCGAGATCGATTACCTCGCCAATCTCTGCCACGATTGCCGCGGCTGCTATTACGCCTGTCAGTTTGCGCCGCCGCACGAATTCGGCATCAACCTGCCCAAGACTTTCGCCCAGATTCGCGCCGAGACCTATGAACAATACGCTTGGCCCAGTGCTCTCGCCGCGCTGTTCCGGCGCAACGGGCTGGTCGTATCGCTGATCACCGCGGTGGCGATTGCCGCCGTTCTAGCGCTGACCATGGGTTTACAGGCGCCGGAAGTGCTCTACCGCCCGCGCACGGGTCCCGGCGCGTTTTATGCCGTGATTCCTCACGCGACGATGGCGCTGGTCGGCACCGCAACCTTTGCCTATGCGCTCCTCGCACTCGCGATTGGTTTCGTCCGCTTTTGGCGCGAGGTCGGCACGTCGGACCAGCCCGCCGGCGTACGTGACATTGTGCATGCTTTCGGCGACGTCCTCACGCTGCGGAATCTCGCCGGTGGCGGCGAGGGCTGCAACGATCGCGACGAAGCGTTTTCGCAGACGCGGCGGTGGCTGCATCACGCCATGTTCTACGGCTTTTTCGCTTGCTTCGCGGCGACCTGCATCGCGACCGTCTACCACTATCTGGGCTGGGTTGCGCCCTATCCTCTGCTTAGCGCGCCGGTCATTCTGGGGGCCGTCGGTGGCATAGCACTGCTCGCGGGCACGGTTGGGTTTCTGTGGGTGAAACTGAGCGCCGATCCCGCGCCGTCCGCACAGGAACTCTATGGCGCCGGAACCGGTCTGCTTGTCCTGCTCGGATTGGCGTCGCTCACCGGACTGGCGTTGCTTGCCCTGCGGGAGACCGGCGCCATGGGGATTCTTCTCGCCATCCACCTCGGCACGGTTCTGGCGCTGTTCATCGTGATGCCTTACAGCAAATTCGTGCACGGGGTTTATCGTCTCGCGGCGCTCATCCGTTATGCGATGGAACGATCGATATCCGTCGCGACGGAGCGCGAATAGGCCTGAGGAAGGCCTATGTCGTCATAGCCCGTTTTCGTCATGATTTTCAATAGCTTGTGGCGCCGCCGCTGCGCGGTTTGTGCGGTCTCCCGGCGGTTTTCATTTGCCCGAACGGCTCAAACTCTGGTCTTCTGGCGAGGTCGGATCGCGTTCCCGAAAGGCCTCGCATGGCTCAACGACGGCTGCGGCTCATCATCGGCATCACCGGCGCCTCCGGTGTGGTGTACGGCGTCAGGCTGCTTCAGGTATTGCGCGAGGCCGAAGTCGAAACGCATCTAGTCATAAGCCGCGCCGGGCAGATGACGCTCGCGCAGGAAGAACCCCAGCTCAAGCTCGCCGAGCTCCACGCCCTGGCAAGCCGCGTCTACAGCGATCAGGATATCGGCGCCGCGATCTCGAGCGGTTCGTTCAAAACCGCCGGCATGATCGTAGCGCCATGCTCGGTGCAGACGCTGTCGGCGATCGCTACCGGCGTCACCACCAATCTGGTCAGCCGCGCCGCTGACGTCATATTGAAGGAGCGCCGCAAGCTGGTGCTGATGCTGCGCGAGACGCCGCTCCATCTAGGCCACATCCGCAGCATGGCTGAGGTGACCGAAATGGGCGCCATCGTCTATCCGCCGGTGCCGGCTTTCTATCCGCGCCCGGCGGCGGTGGACGAGATGGTCGATCACACGATCGGCCGCGTGCTCGATCTCTTCGACATCGAGACCGGCCTGGTAAGCCGTTGGCAAGGCATGAAGGAGAAATCGGCTACGCGCCCGCGCGAGCCGGCGGAGGACGAGGACGCCGCCGCCTTCACTCAGCCGGGCCAGCGAAATCCGCGCGGTCCGCGTATTTCCTGAGCGCCGCGACCAGTTTCTCGTCGGCGCCGCGCGCTTTCGCTCCCAGATAAGCCGAAAGATTCGAGCAAGCCGCTTCAAGTCGTGATTGGCGATCCGCCGCGACCGGTACCGGCGCGAGCGCAGCCAGGCGCGCTTGGCAGAGCCGCTCGGCCTCGAGTTCCGCCGTCTTGACGCGCTCGCGCAGCTCTTGAGCGCCGGGATCCGCCGCCGCCTTGAGCGCGCGCCGCGCGGTGCGCAAGGGCTCGATCACCGAGCGCCGCCAATCCGCGATGGCGGTGTCGGCGGCGGCGAGGCCGGGCGCGTCGATCCGCCTGCGGCCGCTCATCCCCAACCAGCAGCCGTAAAGCGCCAGATTGACGTCGAGCCCGTGCCGGTCTTGCAGCTCGAGGCAGGCGGCGTCCACGCCCGGTTCGGCGTAAAACGCAAGCGAGAAGCGCCAGAATTCGGCCGCCGCGTCCCGGGGCCTGTTCATCGCCGTTTTGAATCCTGAATCGCCTGCCAAACGGCAAAGGGCATCGCCGGCATCTTGATATCGCGGACTCCCAATGGGCCGAGCGCGTCGAGGATGGCGCTGACGATCACCGCCAGGGCCGGGGTGGTGCCGCCCTCGCCGCCGGCCTTGATGCCGAGCGGATTGGTGGGCGACAGCACCTCGACGATCTTGGTCTGGAAGTCGGGCAGATAATCCGCGCGCGGCATCCCGTAATCCATAAACGAGCCGGCGAGCGGCTGCCCCGTGGCCGGATCGACATAGCATTCCTCCCACAGCGCTTCACCGACCCCCTGCGCGATGGCGCCGTGCGTCTGGCCGTCGACGATCAGCGGGTTGATGCAGCGCCCGACGTCGTCGACTGAGGCGTAGCGCGTGAGCGCGAGGCCGCCGGTGTCGGGATCAATCTCGATCTCGCATACCGCGCAACCATTCGGAAAAACCGGATCGTGCATCTCATTATCGGCGGCGACGGAAAGCCCCTCTGCCAATTCCTTGGGCAATGTCAGTCGCGACGCTTCGCGCGCCAGCCCCAGGAAATCGAAGCTGCGGTTGCGACCCGGCGCAGTAAAGCGCCCATCGGCGAAGGCGATGTCGGCAGGCGCCGTATCGAGGACGAGCGCCGCGATCGCCTTGCCGCGCTCGATCAGCGCCCGGCTCGCCATCGCGATCACGGTGGCGGCGTGGCGCATCGAGCGGCCGGAATGCGAGCCGCCGCCGACGCTGACTACGTCGGTGTCGCCCATGACGATGTCGATGCTGTCGACCGGCACCGATAATTCATCTGACACCACCTGGGCGAAGCTGGTCTCGTGGCCCTGGCCGGCCGGCTGCGTGCCGATCACCATGCGCACCCGGCCTTCGGCCAGGACCGCGATCTCGGCGCGCTCGCGCGGCGAGCCGATCGAGGATTCGACGTAATTGGCGAAGCCGAGCCCGAGCAGCCTGCCGCGCTTGCGCGCCGCGTCGCGCCGCGCGGGAAACCCGTCCCAATCGGCGATACGCAGCGCCAGATCGGTGTTGGCCGCGTAAGTGCCGCTGTCATAGCGCGCGCCGACCGGGTTGACGTAGGGCATCGCCGCGGAATTCACCAGGTTCATGCGGCGCAGCGCCAGACGATCCATGCCGAGATCCTGTGCCGCGCGGTCGACCAGCCGTTCGATCGCATAGGTGACCTCGGGCCGACCGGAACTGCGATAGGGCTGCGTCATCATCGTGTTGGTGAAGACGGCGCGCGAGCGCAGGCTCGCCGCCGGTATGTCGTAGGAGCCGGTGATCAGCGCCGAGCCTTTGCTGAGGGGCGACAGCGATACACAGCGCGCGCCGACATTGCTGACATTGTCGGCGCGCATTGCCAGGAACCGGCCGTCCTTGCGCAGCGCGAGCTCGACCTTGGTCACCAGATCGCGCCCCTGAGTGTCGGTGAGGAACGCCTCTGAGCGGGTTGCGGTGAACTTGACCGGCCGGCCGAGCAGGCGGGCCGCCCACAGCACCAGCCCGTATTCGACATAGGGCCGGTTCTTGGAACCGAAATTGCCGCCGACATCGGCGGTGACGACGCGGAGGCTTTCGGGCGGGATACCGAGCACGCCGGCGAGCTCGCGCTTCTGCCGCACCGCGCCGCCGGTGCCGGCATGAAGCGTGTAGCGCCCAGTCGCCGCGTCGTATTCACCGAGCGCGGCGCGCGGCTCGAGCGCGGCGGCGGTGACGCGGCCGACATGGAATTTCATGCGGACGACATGGTCGGCGCGGGCGAACGCCGCATCGGTGGCCTTCGCATCGCCAAACCGCGTGTCGAC
This sequence comes from Allostellaceae bacterium, assembly GCA_035602175.1. Lineage (GTDB taxonomy): Bacteria > Pseudomonadota > Alphaproteobacteria > ATCC43930 > CGMCC-115725 > REEB95. The sequence goes on along the minus strand of DATNMV010000025.1, from coordinate 6,659 downwards.
CAGGACGTTGTCCGGGATCTCGTCCCAGATCGCGGGTGCGCCAGGTACCAACGCCGCCTCGGAGTCCACCACCCAGGGCAACTCCGCGTAATCGACATCGACCGCCTCGGCCGCGTCGAGCGCCTGGCCGAGGCTTTCGGCGACCACCATCGCCACCGCCTCGCCGACATGGCGCACCTTGTCCGCAGCCAGCAGCCAATGCGGGCCGATGAATATCTTGCCGCCGCCCGGCGCGGTCAATTTCATGTCGTAACGGGTCGCCGGTACCGCCTCGTGTGGGATGGGCTTCAGCCCGGCGGCGCGGCAATCCTCGCCGCTATAGGCGCCGAGCACGCCCGGCATGGCGCGCGCCCGGTCGAGCGCGACGCGGCGGATACGCGCATGCGGATAGGGCGAGCGCACCATGACGGCATAGACCTGGCCTGATGCCTGAAAATCATCGGTGAAACGTCCGTTGCCGGTCAGAAAGCGCTGGTCCTCCTTGCGCCGGAGCGGTTGGCCAATGGCGTGAAAGCTTGACGGTCCTCCTTCGGCCATCGCCGACCGCTATCCTCCGCTATTTGTCGGCCGGCGGCGTGCCGCAGAGCAGCGAGTGCAACACGACCAAGGTGAGGCCGCCGGAGATCACCGGCTGGGTGATGACCAGCTTCATCAACAGGGGCATCTGCGCCAGCACCTCGGGCGAGAGAAACATGCCGCCCAGCGCGACCAGCATCGCCAGCCCGGCGACGATGAACTTGCGATCGTCCCACGCGACATTGGCAAGAATATGGACACCGTGCATGAGCACGATTCCGAAGAGTAGAGTCGCCGCCGCCGACAGCACCGGCAGCGGCACCACCACCAGCAGCAAGTCGAATTTGACGCAGCCGCCTAGCACGATCAGAAGCACGCCCGCCGCCAGCGTGGCATAGCGCGAGCCGACGCGCGTCGTGCGCAGCATCCCGATGTTATCGGGGTAGACGATGGTGCTGAAGCCACCGACCAGGCCCGCCAGCACGCCACCCAAGCCGATGGCGAAGACACCCTGCGACATGCGCGCGGAGGTGACGTTCTGGCCGCCCCAGCCGCCCACCATCTGATAGAGCGCCATCGAGCCGATGCTCGCGGGTAGCAGCACCAGCAGGAAGACAACGACAAGATCGGACTGCACCGCGTAGCCGAAGGGGAAAATCTGCGGCGTTACCAGCAACGGCGCATTGGCGACGGCGGCGAGCGAGACCGGCCGGAAGATCGCATAGGCGATTGTCCCGGCGGCCAGCCCGATCAGGATCGCGGCGCGGCGGAAACGGCCGCCCCACAGGCTGACCGCGATCAGCACGGCGACGGCGACCGCGCCGCCGCCGAAATTGACCAGCGGAAAGCCGGGACTGTCCACCCGCCCGATCCAGCCCGGAAGCGCGACGTTGGCGACCTGGATCATGATGAAGATGACGATCATGCCCGCGATGATCGGCGCGCGTAGGAAGCGCGAGAACAGGCCGATGACGCTGAACCCACGCACCGGCACGGTCAGCACGCACCAGATCAAAGCCGCGACGAAGAAAGAGCCGTAGGCGGCGCCGAGGCCGCCGCTGAGATGGCCAACCGCGAGCAGGCTGGCAAAACTGCCGGCATAGGGACCCTGGATGATCGGCAGCCGCAGCAGCAGCGTTGATTGCAGGATGGTGACGATGCCGCAGACCGCGAAAGTCATGCCGTAGAGGTAGGCGATCTGCTCCGGCGGCAGATTGAAGGAACGGCCGAGGATTCCCGGAAACACGAACATGCCGGTCATGCCGAAAATGTTCTGCAGGCCGAGGACCAGCAACTGTGCCGGCGGCAGACGTTCATTGACGCCGACATCGAAAATCGGCGCGGCTTCGCGTGACGCTTTGACAGCCATGGTTTCCACCCGTCAAATCCGGCCCGTTTTTTCAACGAAGCGGCGCTTCATGCCGGGCTCGGTTAGGAGGTCAGTGAACAATAGAACGCCGCCCGGAGCAACGTCGCTCTGACCGCGGCTGCCTACCATTTGCGCGCGAGACCGCCTAGCATGGGGGCAAGGGGGAGAACGCTTTCTGCATGCATTCGTCCATCGACGTGATCATGGCCTTGGTGCCGTTTGTCATGCTCCTGGCGGCTTTTCTCGTCTTCAGGATGGAAGCGCTCGAGGCGAGCCTCTCTGCGTGGCTGGTCGAATTTGTCGCGGTTCTTGCGTATTACCGGATGCCGTATCTCCGCGTGCTTCAGGCCTCGCTCTGGGGTGTGCTGACGATCTGGACGGGCTTCCTGGTGCTTTATACCGGACAAATTTTCGGACAGGCTTATCGCAGCACAGGCCTCTTGCAAATCCTGCTGAGGTCGGTCGAATCATTTCTTCCAAGCGACGATCAAAGAGTTCGCTCGCTCGCGCTCGTCACCGTCGTGGGCGGCTTTATCGGTGCATTCAACGGGTTCGCGACCTATCCGGTGACAATTCCGGGCCTGGTCGAGCTCGGCTTCGACGGCTTCCAGGCGGTGACCAGCTATCTCGCCTATTTTTCGTGGACGCTGCCGTTCAACAGCTTGTTCATCGCGCCGAATATTTCGAGTGTGGCAACCCGTGTGCCGGTTGCCGATATCGCGCACGTCGCCGGGCTCATCAGCCTGCCGCTCGTCTTCATCTCGCTTTCGGGTTTTTTGAAGCTGCTCGGCTTCCGCTTTTTCGATTTACAGACGCAATTGCTGCTGTGGCTCGTTTGGCTCGCCAATGCTGCTGGCATTGTCCTTTGCACGCAGATCTGGCCCAACGAGTACATTCTGATGATGCTCGCGGGCGCGGCCTTCTCTCTTGGAGGATTATACGTTTATGTGCGCGTTGCCGCCGGTCACGCAGCGCCGACGCCGGCCATGCGGAGTGTATCCGCTGCCGGCAGCCCTGCCGATGCGCTTGCCGCGTCACCGACTTCTGGCGGAACGGCATTCAGGGCTTATGCGCCGCTGATGCTGGGTGTCGCGCTGGTGCTAGTGAAACTGATACCGCCAGCCGGACATGCGCTTGATGAACTGAATTTCAGCGTTTCCGCCTGGGGCTACCAGCCAGTTTCCATCAATATCGTCACGGCGGCGGGCTTCTATATCTTCGTGACCGCGCTGGCGTGTTACCCATTCAGCATCAGGCCAGTGAATATCTTTAGCGATCTGGCGATCGCCAGCCGCCGCGCCTGGCGAAGCATGGCAACGCTCTTCGTTGGAAGCGCGATGGTTTACCTCATGGTCGAGACCAACCAGATCGGATTACTGGGTAATATTCTGGCGGGCGGCGGCAAATACGTTTACGCGGCGACGTTTCCGATCGTCGCTTTCCTCGGTGCCATCGCGTTTGGACAGGGACTGCCGGGGAATTTCCTCTTCTCGCGGATGCAGGTTCCCGTGGCGCCGCTGCTCGGTATTCCGCTCGCGGTGCTCGTCGGTATCGTGGTGGTCATCGCGATGGGGCCGCCCAATGCGTTGAAACCCACTCAGATCGCCTATTCGACCTCGCTCGCCGACGCGAAGGGGCGGGAAGCCCAGATCTTCCGGACCTGTCTGCCGTGGCAGCTGCTGCAGCTTGCGGTTACCGCGGCGATTTCAGTGATCCTGGTCCTGATCTGGACATAGGGATCGAGGGCTTTCGATCATGATCCGAGATCACCGGCGGTGTGGCGGCCGCATCGATCGCGGTGCCGGTGATGGCGGGCGAGACCGCGCTTCGCTATCGCAATGCCGCCGTTTATAGTGGCCCGCGATGAAAGCGGTGGATTTCGATTACCGGCGGCCGGCCGATCTCGCGGAGACCTGCGCGTTGCTTTCCGAGGGGGGTGGCGACGCCAAGATCATCGCCGGCGGTCAGACGCTCGTGCCGCTGCTGGCGATGCGCCTCGCGCGGCCGGCTCTGCTGATTGACATCAACCGCGTTGCCGAATTGCAGGGCATCGCCGAAAGCGGCGGTGCGGTCGAAATCCGTGCCTGCACCCGGCAGGCTCGCGCGCTAGCCGACCCAATGGTGGGCGCGAAGCTGCCGTTGCTCGCGAAGGCGCTGTCCTTCGTCGGCCATGAACAGACGCGCAACCGCGGCACAGTCGGCGGCAGCCTCGCCAATGCCGATCCGGCGGCCGAGATCGGCCTGGCGGCGCTGGCGCTTGACGCGGAGATGTCGCTGATCTCGACCAAAGGCGCGCGCACCGTGCCGGTCGGCCAATTCTTCGTTTCGCCGATGGAAACGGCGCTGGCGCCCGAGGAATGCCTGGCCGCGGTGCGCTTTCCGGCGTGGCGCGAAGCTGGCCGGTTCGGCACCGGCTTCCAGGAAACCAGCATCCGGCGCAGCGATTTCGCGCTCGCTGCGGCGGCGGTCCATCTCGTGCTCGACAAATCCGGCCGGTGCACACGCGTCGCCGTCAGCCTCGGCGGCGCCGGCGCCAAGTCCGTCCGCCTTGCCGCGATCGAGCATGCGCTGACCGGCGGCAGGCTCGGCGATGGAGAAATCACCGCCTCCGTGGCTCTGGCGCATGACGGTATCGAAGCGGTGACTGATATTCACGCCTCGGCTGCGCATCGCCGGCGCATTGCCGGCGCGCTGGTCGTGCGCGCCATCGCCGAAGCGCGCGATGAAGCCTTGGCGGGGCAGGCCTGATGTCGCAACACCGCGTCGATCTCACCGTCAACGGCAAGTCGCGCAGCGCGACCGTGCCGGCGCGTCTGACGCTGGTCGATTTTCTGCGCGAAACACTCAACCTCACCGGCACGCATACTGGCTGCGAGCATGGCGTGTGCGGCGCCTGTACCGTTCTTCTGGACGGCGAACCGGTGCGCTCCTGCCTGTTGTTCGCGGTGCAGGCCGATGGCGCGCAAATCGTCACCGTCGAGGGCCTGGCGCCCGACGCTGAGGGGTTGAGCGTGTTGCAGGATTCATTTTGTGAGCTCCATGCGCTGCAATGCGGCTTCTGCACCTCGGGCATGCTCATCGCGGCGCATGCGCTTCTGACTCGCGATACCGATCCGTCGGAAGAAAAGATTCGCGAAGCGATCGGCGGAAATCTTTGCCGTTGCACCGGCTATAAGCAGATCGTCGAGGCAATCACGTTGGCGGCGCGGCGGCTGAAGGGCGCCAATGAGCCGGCGCCGCAACGGAGTGGCCATGACGGCTGAGCAGGGGGGATTTCGCTATATCGGGCGCCGGCGGCGGCCGAAAGAAGATCGCCGCTTCGTCGCCGGCTCCGGCCGCTACGTTGCCGACATCGTGCTCCCCGGCATGCTGCATGTCGCGCTGGTGACAAGCCCGCATCCCGCGGCGCGCATCGTCGCGATCGACGCCGCAGCCGCGCTCAGGCTTCCGGGAGTCAGAGCGGTACTGACCGGTGACGATCTTGCCGCCGCGGTCGAGCCGATGATGAGCGGCCTCGATATTCCCAAGATGCGGCGCTATCCGCTCGCCCACGGCGTCGTGCGCTATGTCGGCGAATGGGTCGTTGCCGTGGTGGCAGAGAGCCGCGCATTGGCCGAGGACGCGGCCGAATTGGTCGAGGTCGAATACGCCGACTTGCCGTTCGTCATCGACCCCGAGGCGGCGTTGCGGCCGGATGCGCCGCCGGTCCACGCGGATCACGGCAGCAACCTGATGTTCCGTCGCCAATTCGTCTGGGGGCCGGTCGAGCAGGATTTCTCGGCGGCGCCGCACAAGATCGCCTATCGCGCTCGCTGGCATCGCAGCGCCACCGTGCCGATCGAGACTTTCGGCATTCTGGCGCAATGGAATCCGGCTGCGCAACTGCTCGATGTCTGGGCTTCGATCCAGATGCCCAAATACCCCGACCAGCTCGCGCGCGCGCTGCGCCTGTCCGGCAGTTCCGTGCGCGTCCATTTCGACGTCGATGTCGGCGGCAGCTACGGCGTGAAGCGCGGCCTCAAGCACAGCATCCTGGCGGGACATCTCGCGCGCAAGCTGGGCGCGCCGGTGCGGCTCATCGAGGACCGGCTCGACAATATGCGCGGCGGCGACGCGCAAGGCCCCGACCGCATCTTCGACGTCGAGATGGCGTTCGACGGCGACGGCATCGTGCGCGCGATGAAGATGCGCGCGCTCGACGACGTCGGCGCCTATGCCGGCCGCGCGCCGCTTCAGCTCGGCAAACCGATCGGCGCAATCGTCGGTCCTTATCGTATCAAGAGCGTCCAATACGAGCCGATCAGCGTCACCACCAACAAGACGCCGGAAGAGGCGGTGCGCGGTTTCGGCCAATCGCCGACCAATTACGCGATCGAGACCGGCATGGATCTGGTCGCACGCAAGCTCGGCCTCGATCGCATCGAGCTCCGGCGCCGCAACCTCATCCGCAAGGACGAGTTCCCCTATACTATCCCGAGCGGCAGCGCCTATGACAGCGGCGACTACCATGCGGTGCTCGACAAGGTGTTGGCGGCTGCCGGATGGGAGGCGCTGGTCAAGCGGCGCGACGCGGCGCGCGCTCAAGGGCGGCTCGCGGGGATCGGCATTTCCTGCTGCCTCGAACCGAGCGGCGGCAATTCCACCTTCGAGCCGCTCTTCAATCCCAAGAACGAGACCACCACCTGGATGGAATCCTGTCAGGTGAAGGTGGATTTGACCGGCGCCATTGTAGCATCCATGGCGACTTCCTCCTCGGGCCAAGGCCACGAGACGC